>VBQB01000162.1 GCA_005887855.1 Verrucomicrobiota bacterium
TCGCCGGCTTTGCCGATTGGGCAAACTACGGCGCGATTTGGCTGACATGGTGGCTCGGCGATGCAACTGGCGATCTCGTTTTCACTCCCTTAGTTCTCCTGTGGAGTATTGCCTCAAAACGAAGTTGGAATAAAAAGGAAGCTGCCGAAGTCGGCGCGCTCCTCCTGTTGCTGGTGGTGTTGAGCGCGGTGGTCTTTGGCGGATGGCCTGCCGTTTCCGCCCGAAATTATCCAATCGTTTTAATTTGCGGACCGATTGTGATTTGGACTGCCTTCCGCTTTACGCAACGCGAAATTGCCACGGGAATTTTCATCCTGTCCGCGATCGCGGTGTGGGGGACCCTGCATGGCTTCGGCCCATTCGTCAGCGAAACGGAAAATCAGTCGCTTCTCGCCGTGCAATGGTGGACAGCCGTGCTGTCAATTACGGCGATGGCGCTTTCCGCCGGTATGGCCGAACGCCGGCGCGTTGAGGAAGAGCTTCAGCAACAAAAGGTAGTTGTGGAGACCGCCAATAGGACCAAAGACCATTTCCCGGCCATGCTTTCGCACGAACTTCGTACTCCAATCACTCCGGTCATTTCCGCATTGGAACCGCTCGAGACAGAGCCGGCGCAAACTGAGGAAGACAAGTTCGTGGAACCGGCGCCCGATCTGGAACCCGAGATCGCGCACCTTCTCTCAATCGACGTGGCTGGTTATTCCAAGCTATCGAACAATGAGCAGATTGAATTGCTGCAGCAATTAAATCAAATCGTGCGCAGCACCGAATGTTTTCGGGCTGCAGAAACAACGGGCAAACTCATCCGAGTGCCGACTGGAGACGGGATGGCACTCCTTTTTTTCCGCAGTCCAGAGGAGCCGGTGCGATGCGCGCTGGAAGTAAGCGGGGCCTTGCGAGATCATCCGCATATTCGGTTGCGAATGGGGGTTCACAGTGGCCCTGTCAGTAGAATCACTGACGTTAATGATAAAACGAACTTTGCAGGATCGGGAATCAATCTCGCGCAGCGAGTACTTGATTGCGGTGATGCCGGACACATTCTCTTGTCAGCGCATGTAGCGGAAGATTTAGCGCAATACCGGCCCTGGCAGCCGTACCTGCACGATCTCGGTGAATGCGAAGTGAAGCACGGGCTGCGCCTGCACTTGTTTAACCTCTACAAGGATGGTCTCGGAAATCCACAAGTTCCTGGGAAACTCAGGCGCAGAAGAAGATGGAAGCGAGAATCGGACATAGTTCACCCAGTTAGCCTGCCCCGGCGGCCGAGGTCTCTGCTGGTAATTACTTTAGTAGTCGCTGCCCTCGCTATGGTGATTAGTTCTTTAACCTTTTTCCAGCGAGTATCACTGAGGATGACCCCATCGACTCCTCCCGAGGGGATGGCTAGCAAGGGCACGGTTTTGATTCCCGAGAAGAGTATCGCCGTGCTTCCCTTCGAAAACCGGAGCGAAGACAAAGCCAACGCGTACTTTGCCGAGGGTATCCAGGACGAGATTCTGACCCGCTTATCCAAGATCGCCGCTCTAAAGGTGATCTCGCGCACGTCCACGCAGCATTACAAAAGCGCGCCTGAAAACCTGCCTGAGATCGCCAGGCAACTTGGCGTCGCCCACATCGTGGAAGGCAGCGTGCAGAAGAGCGGCGGCGCCGTGCGCGTAAACGTGCAGCTGATCAAAGCGGCCAATGATTCCCATCTTTGGGCTGATACCTTTGATCGCAAACTGACCGATATCTAGAGCAGGAGATCGCTGCTAAACCGACGGACAATCCTGAAGCCTACGATGCCTACTTGCGTGGGCTGGCTTATAATCTGAAAACGACAACTTCACCCGCGAACTCCCTTGGCGCGCAGAAATATCTGAGAGAAGCGGTGCGGTTGGACCCGAAGTTTGCCCTTAGCTGGGCGCTGCTGTCACACGTGGATGCGAGCGGCTACATCGTACAGAGTCTTCAACCAACGGTCGCCCTCCGTGAAGAGGCGCGGCAGGCAGCCGAAACCGCGCTCACTCTTCAGCCCAATCTCGGCGAGGCCGTAGTAGCCAAGGGCTATTACCACTACGCCTGCCTGAAGGATTACGACACTGCGGTGCGTTACTTTGAGCAAGCGCGCCAGTTCTTGCCGAATAGCAGCCAGATTCCCGAATCGCTGGCCTATGTTGCGCGGAGGCGAGGCCAGTGGGACCGGAGCGAGTCGTACTTCAACGAAGCCGAGCGCCTCGACCCGCGCAACGTCAACCTGCTCAGCGAACACGCGGCTTCCTATATCGCCCTTCGTCGTTTCCCCGAAGCGCTGCGGAAGCTTGATCAGGTTCTCGATATCACACCCGACGACGTCGATATCCTCACGGTCAAGGCGGGTATTGCGCAAGCTGAGGGCGACCTGCCGCGGGCTGCTGCACTACTAGCTCCGCTTCATCCGAACGCCGACGACTCCTATGCGTTGGAAACACAAGTTTACCAAGAGATCTTGGAGCGCCGCCCTGCACAAATCACCCCTCGGCTAAAGGAAATACTTACCAAGCCTGATCCAGCGTTGGGTCCCATCAATAGCGAACTGCGCTTTTGGCTAGGCTGGGCGCAAGAAGTCGCCGGCGACCATGCCGCCGCCCAGGGAAGTTGGCGACAAGCGCGCAGCGAACTGGAATCTTTTCTCAAAGAACAGCCGGACAATTATTTCGTCATTGGATATCTCGCGCTTACCAATATGGGCTTGGGCGACAAAGCCGCCGCGTTGGCTCTGTCGGAACGGGCCATGGCCGCGCTGCCGATCGAAAAAGACGCGGTGACTGGTCCAATTCCGATCGAGATCCTGGCCCGGGTGGCGGCGCAGATGGGAGAGCCCGACCGCGCCATCGCCGCTTTACAGAAACTACTCTCGATTCCATATGCTGGGCCTTTCCCTGCGGGCCCGCTCACTCCTGCGCTTCTCCGGCTCGATCCGATGTTCGATCCCCTTCGCAACGATCCGCGTTTCCAAAAGCTCATCGCCTCTATCGCGCTGAACAACACAAAACGGTAGAATTCGTAACCGTGCGACGATTGAGTCGACATATTTTCACGTCACAGGAAAATCGATATTTTTGAGGACTGAGAATAAACTGAAAAAGGCATTGCAGCGTCCTGTCGATCTTGGCATCCGATCGATCGCCGAGATCGGCAACAGATTTACCTAGGCTGCAATCAACGGGGTGTTGCGGCTAAGAGTCCTCAAGGCGCGACCAAGCTCCAGCCAGCCGGGACAGTCGGGCCGTACGCCGAACCGCCGTAAACGTTGTTGTTGAGGTACCATATCGCTGTGCGACGGGTGTTGGCATTGTAAAGCACATAATCCGGTTTGCCGTCGCCGTTAAAGTCGGCTGTAGCCGCCAACTCCCAACCACTGGGAAGGGTCGGCCCAAAAGCGCCTCCAACGAGCGTTCGTCCTGATAAGTACCAGATTGCTGTTCGGCCCGTACTGGAATTGAACAAGGCATAATCTGTGTGGCCGTCGCGATTAAAATCCGCTACACCCATCAAGCTCCAGCCGGCCGGAAGAGTTGGGCCGAAGCCACCGATGACGTAAACGTTGTTGTTGAGGTACCATATCGCCGTTTGACGGGTGCCGGCCTTGTAAAGGACATAATCCGGTTTGCCGTCGCCGCTAAAGTCGGCTGCAGCCACCAATTCCCAGCCAGTGGGAAGAGTCGGCCCATAAGCGCTTCCGATGAACGTTGGCCCTGACAAATACCAGATCCCCGTTCGATCCGAGATAGGGTTAAACAGGGCATAATCTGTATGGCCGTCGCGATTAAAATCCGCCACGCTGGCCAACCCCCAGCCGGCTAAAAGAGTTGGGCCGTACGCCGAGCCGATGAAAAGGTTGTTGTCGAGATACCATATCGCGGTTTGACGAGTGCTGGCTCTCCGAAGCACATAGTCCGGGCTGCCGTCGCCGTTAAAGTCGAATACTGCAGCCCGGGCTGCAGTGCGAGGCGCACCCGCCAAATCGTAACCAATGACGTCGAGATTGACACCCTCAGGCGATGTCGCCGTGACGTCGGAAGACTGGCCCGCACAAACAAATGCATTCTGCACATACGGATGCGCTTGAGGGCATGCGGGGCTCAACCAATCCCCGAAATCGCCGTTCGAATTCTGATTGAAATTGACGATGTTGGTGCTGCCGCTATTGATCGAAAAATAGCGCGCCCCGGTCGAGCTGACATTTCTGTGGCCGGTCGAGGACCAACTGAACAGGTCCTGCGGGCGGAGATTAGAGAGGCTTGCGTCCGATCCAAAACCAATGACCTCATCAATTTCGTGCTCCGTCGAACGCTGCGCGTCGTAGTTGCTCGCGCTGGGGGGACGGGTGAACTGAAACGGGTTCGAGGAATTGAGTGTAACGATTCCATCATACGGACCGCCCAGGCTGCCGTTTGCAGACATCGCCGGTGGCGTGTTCAACCCCACTGCTCGCCCGCCCGCGCTCGACGGCTTGATATTAGGGGATAATGCGGTGCCTGGCAGGCTCGCGTTCGCGAGAATGTCGTTGCTGGTCCTTGCATCCGCTCTCAGCGCATTGATATACGTGCTCCACGGAATCGTGTAGACCACTAAGTCACTTTGCGAGGTAGTTGCCGACGGCAAAGGAGTGCCGTTTGGCGCAGTGGCTGAGTAGCGGAAAAGAATCTGGATCGTGATTGGATCGCTGAACAGCGACTCGTAAATCGAGATGGCTCGGTTAATCATCGCCTCGATCGCCGCCGCGTTTGGATTGGTGGTAATCGAGCTGTCGAACGTTGCGTGAATGATCAGCCCGGCACTAGCCGTCGTCGTAGCTGTCATTACATCCGAGTAGCGGCCTAGAGTGGTCGCATCATAAGCGCGCACCCGATAGTAGTAGGTCGTGCCCGGGCTCAATCCGGTCACAACCCGACCGGTCACGTTGCCAACATCCAAGTCGCGGTAACCATTCACGTAACTGCTAAACGAGCTGCTCGTGGAAACATCCAGCCGGTAGCCGATCGCGCTGCTTACGCTGTCCCAACTCGCCATAAAGCCGCT
Organism: Verrucomicrobiota bacterium; assembly: GCA_005887855.1. The sequence continues at coordinate 5,047 of VBQB01000162.1, forward strand.
ACGCGTCGGCGCTGGTCCTTGCGGCAAACCAGTTTCAGTTTGTGCTGGAATTTCGCCAACGTTCGGAAACTCGAGAGCCGTTTGCGACTCCGCCCGCGTCTCGTGCGTTCCGGTGCCCGCTTCGAATGCAGGCGATGCGCTCGGGATGTCATTTCGCTCTGGCAAACTTGTGTCGCCGCCGAACGCAGCCAGTCCCAACATAACACCAGCAGCAAAAATAATTGAGCCCGTTAGCGGAACGCCTCGATGCATCTCTTCCCCTGGAAAAGGGGTTTATGGGCTTTTTTGTGAGGTGGCAAGCCTCAATTTGGTCGACAATTCATCATGGGTGTGCGTGCGTGTGATCGTCACATGCGACCCCGCCGTTTGTAGAATTGGTAGCGCTCAACGATGGAATCGACGTATTTGCGCGTTCCGGGGAAATCGATATTTCGGAGGAACGTCTGTGCCGGCACCGCGGCGGCACCGTCTCCGCCGCTCCATCGTTGCGCGCGACTGGCGCCGGCATTGTATTCGGCGAGCGCGAAGGGCATTGGATCCGACTGCGTTTCCCAGTGTTCGAACGCGCGATGCAAATACCAGGCGCCTGCTTCGAGATTTGTTTTCGGATCGAAAAGTTGATCCACGCGGAAATTGTCGATCTTATTTTCGTGCGCCCATTCATTGGCCGCTTTTTCGCTTACTTGCATGAGCCCTCGCTCTCCTGCACTGCCATGTTTTTTGGGATCGAACCGGCTCTCCCGCCAAACGACCGCCTTCACCAGCATCGGATCGAGATGGTGTTGCATAGCGATCGAACGAATCAGACGATCGTATTGTTGAAACCGGGCGGGGCTCATCCATTCGTAGAACGTGTAGATTGGATCACCCGATCGCACGGCCAGATAAGCGAAACCTGCGGCCAACGCGAGCAGGACGCACAGGACGAATTTGAACAAGAAGCGGATCATAGCGCGCTGCGAAAGACTGGATAACTGATCGGACGCAGCGTAACTCACATTAAATTTCAATTCACTCATCGTTGCGTCGATCAATCAAAGCTAATCTGTGGCCAAGGCGAACTTCATTCGAGTAATTATCGACCGCGCGATCCATCGCGAGCTCGATTATCTCGTGCCGGAGACGCTGGCGGAGCGAGTCGGTATCGGCTCGCGGGTGCGCGTGCCATTTCGCGACAAATCTGCCCTCGCAACCGTCGTAGCTGTTCCTGAGCGCAGCGATGCGGAAGGGATCCGGCCAATCGAAGCCGTTATCGGCGAGGCACCGATCTTAAGCGAAGGGCTACTGGAACTCGCGAGATGGATAAGCGGTTACTATTGCTGCCCAATCGAATCGGTGATGCGCAGTTTGCTGCCCCAGGTGATTCGGCGCGCGGAAGTCGGGTGGAAGAAGCAATTGTTCGTGCGACCCGCGCGCAAGATCGACAATGATGAAATCGAAAAATTGCGGCGGCGCGCTCCGCGTCAGGCGGAACTTTTGGAAGTGATCTCGCGATTGGAAGCGCCGATGCGCGCGGCAGATCTTCTGCGCCAGACAGCTCTCGACAACCAGACGCTTCGCACGCTCGTTAAGCGTGGCCTTGCGGAGTTGCGCGAAGAAGCCGTTGTTCGCGATCCGCATGCTGACGAGCAGTTCATCGCAACGTCGAATCTTGTCCTGAATCCGGAGCAGTTGGTCGCGCTGAAGGAAATCGCGCAAGCGCTCGACTCGCCGGAACGTGCGCGACCAATTTTGCTCCACGGGGTCACGGGCAGCGGCAAGACTGAAATTTATTTGCAGGCGATTCGAGCCACGCTCGAACACGGATGCAGCGCCATCGTTCTAGTCCCTGAAATTTCGCTTACCCCGCAAACGGTCGAGCGCTTCAAGGGGCGTTTCGCCGAAGCGCAAGACGCGGTTGCGGTGTTGCACAGCCATTTATCCGAAGGCGAGCGCCACGACGAATGGCACAAGATTCATTCCAGCCGTGCGCGCATTGTGATCGGCGCCCGGAGCGCGGTTTTCGCGCCGCTCAAAAATCTCGGACTCATCGTTGTGGATGAAGAGCATGAGAATACTTACAAGCAGGAGGAAGCGCCGCGCTATCACGCGCGTGACGTCGCCGTCGTTCGCGCCAAGATCGAGAAATGCGTCGTGCTTCTCGGCAGCGCTACGCCATCACTCGAAAGTTATTACAACGCTGCGCGCGGCAAATATCGGCTCACGACTCTCACGCAACGTGTGGATGAAAATCAGATGCCCCTCATGCGTGTTGTCGATCTTCGGCAGGAGCGCCGGAAGGAAAAGGCGATCGCGATCTTATCGGAAAGACTGCGCGCCGCCATCGCCGATCGTTTGGAGAAACGCGAACAGACAATCTTATTTTTGAATCGTCGCGGTTTTTCCACGTCGCTTCTTTGCAGCAACTGCGGCGAAGCACGCAACTGTCCCAATTGCAGCGTTGCGCTTACATTTCA
>VBQB01000163.1 GCA_005887855.1 Verrucomicrobiota bacterium
CATTGATAAGACTTACAAGGAGCTGAGTGCGCGCGGCGTGGAATTTGAGGGCCCGCCACAAAAACAACCATGGGGCACGTACGCGATGTTCAAAGACAGCGAAGGCAATCGGTTCGTAATCTCTTCCTGATTTGCCTCAGTGCATAACGGGATCCACGAGAATCAGCGGACAGCTCCGAAAGCTTTCGTGAGCAAGAGGACAGAAGGCAGAGGTGAGCCGCCTACGCGAAAGCGCTCCGGTGCGCCACGGGGCTACGGCGAGCCAAGGAGGTCAGGAGTCACGGGGAGTTGAACATCCCGGCGCTTTTTTACGTTTCGATTGAAGCGCGCCGTCCCAGGTGCACAGTAACGACAACGAATCGTGAAAGCCGCCGCCGCAGCAGCCCAGAATTCCAGCGCGAGGAAAATAATCGTCGTCCTTGCTGTGCTGGTAACGGTTTGCCTGCTCTCGCTGATAATCGCGGGCGTTACCAGTTTGATCTCGCTGGCTGAGAGAATCCACCCAATCGCTGGTGCAATCGTGTTCTGGAGTGTTTGTCTGGCTGCCGGATTCTTCGCGCTCTATTGCGTCATTGCATATGCAAGGCTTCCCGCTGCGCTTGTCCCGCCAGTGGAGGAATCCGGCCCGAATTACGATGCCTATTTGGAGGCTCTCCGCGTCCGACTAGCCGTAAATCCGAGGACGCGAGGCAAACCCCTCGCCACAGAAGAGGAGATCGAAAATGCAGTTGGACTTCTCTCAGCCGAGGCGGATTCAATCGTCCGCAGCACAGCAAGCATGGTGTTTCTTAGCACGGCGCTGATGCAAAATGGCCGGCTCGATGGGCTCATCGTCCTCTTCACTCAAATTCAAATGGTCGGACGTATCGCCCGTATTTACGTTCAGCGTCCATCTCCCCGCGAACTGATACGGCTCTACGCGAACGTTGCTGGAACAGCTTTCGTTGCCAGCGGGCTCGAATCGCTCGAGCTGGGCGAAATGGTTGCGCCGCTTGCCGTTTCTGTGGTGCCGGCGCTCAAAGGCGGAATTCCAGGCCTGAGCGGCATCTCAGCTCTCCTGGTCAGATGTGTTTCTAACGGCGCTGCAAACGCGTTCCTCACACTGCGCGTGGGCGAAGTCGCCCGGCGCTATTGCGAGCTCACGTCACGATGTCCGCCTGAACTTATCCGCAAATCTGCAACGGCTGCGGCGGTCCATCATCTTGGTCGAATCGTGCGCGAAAACGGCGCACTGGTTGTGAGGAAGATTTGGGAAAGTACTGGACGCGCGCTAATCGACAGCGGCGTATCAAAAGCCGAAGATATTGCAGGCGCGACGCGCACTCTTTTTGGCAGAATTTCGCCTTGGCGGGTGAAAGAAGAAGATCCGGCCAGTCTTCCTTGAAAGTGCCGTGCGCCGCTTTCTTCCGCCAATTCCCCACGCGGTCAGACGATGTGCCGCTTCTTGAGTGCCACCAGTGCGGCTGCTATAATTGCAGTCCGTAATCAAATGAGCACGCTTCAAGAAATCAAATCGGCCATCGAACATCTGAACGCGCATGACAAGGCGCTTCTCACTGCCGATTTGTTCGCGATGAACCCCGAGCCAGATGAAGCGGCGCTGGAGGCGGCGCTGAAACACGGTTTGAAAGATGTCGAAGCCGGCCGGGTGCGCCCGATTGAGGAAATAAAAGCCATGATTCCTCGATGGACTTCAAAGTCCTAATCGCCGACAGCGCGATCGCTGACCTCAAAGAGATCGTCGAATTCGTGGGGGATAATTCCGACGCGGCAATCCGCTTAGGTAAGAGGCTTCTTGCGCACGCGTTGAGTCTGGCCACGATGCCACAACGCTTTCCTTTCCACGACAAGCGGCGCGGAATTCGGAAAATGTCGCTGCCACCTTTTCTTATCTTTTACGTGTGTGATGAGACGGCATCCGTTGTCAGCATCCTGCATTTTTGGCATGGTGCACGGCGGTCACCCGGACTTCTCCGTGTGGGAGCGGGTTCGCGAGCTTTTGTCTTTCCTGCGTCGTACGCGGCTTACGAAACGCGGTCTTCCGTGGTCGGCAGGGCCGCCGCACGCGACAGGCCAGCGGCCTGTGCTGCTGCCCGGAATTAGAAGTCAGCAATTAGCTCGCCGCGGCGGCCTTGGCGAGAGCGCGCTGATTCCAGTCGGCGCGCAAAACTTTCATCTCAGCGCTGAGCGTCTGCAGGCGCGGAGCGACGCCTTTATATTTTTTCGTAACCCCGGCGACCGTTCTGTTGACCGCGCCCTGGCTGACAAGACCCTGAAGCTTTTCATAAGCGCGCAAACGCAGCATCTCTTCGCCGCCACTGGCAGCGTTTCGCTCTCGGAGATTGAGCAGGATAACGTCGAACAAGGGCTTGAACTCAAACGAGGCCTTGGACGAAAGCACGGCCACCAGCTCTTCGGTAATGTTGTCGGGCGCGCGACGTGTGAAAGAAGCGCCAGATGGTTTAGACATCTGGGACTATAGCACCGATCCGGGAAATAGCGACTCGGCAGCTCGGAGCCGATTCCCGATTTCGATGTCTCCGGCGAGACGAGCGCTTCGCCCGGTCGCCATCCCGACCGCGGGACGCCCGTTCGCCTCCGCTCAGGGCAGGCCATGCGCTACCCAAGGCCGCTCGGGCCAAGGCGGCTATTTCTGTCGTGTAGTTGATCTCCCCGCCTTCGTCTAGGCTACGGCGCGGCGGGCATCGTCAGTTCAGCCCTGATTATTACTATTTCTTTCGCGTGTAGTTGATCTCCATCGTCTTGGCTTCCTGGCCACCGCGATCCTCGTACCACTCGAAGGTGTGATGGTTGTTATCGACGATCTTGATCACTTCGCGAACCTTTTGCTTCATTCCCGGCATCATTTCGATTTCCGAGTTGTAATTGAACGCTTTCGTGGCGGGATCGTAGGTGCCTTCGGACATCATGATGCCGGTGCCCATGTTGTCGATCCACGAGGATACGAATTTCTGTTTCGCATTGTCGTACCCTTCAAAGGACATGCCCTTGAATGTCATGTCCTTCATTTTGCCGTCCGGTCCGGGCATCTGCATTTTGCCGGTGAACTCGCCGATAAAGTAGCGCCCGTCCATCATCGGCTTTCGTACGGCTGTGCCTTTTGATTGCTGCGGCGGGGCGTTCGGATCGGGGTTCATCCACATCTTGACGTCATAGGTCCACGTGCCGGCCAAGCTCGCGAGGAGCTTGTGATTCTCGTTCAGCTTCGCCAATTCCATCATTTGCTTCATCATCTCGGCTTGGTTCGGCTGTCCGCTCGCCGCGGGTTGATTGCCACTCGGGCTCGAAGCGGTCGCTGGCGAAGGCGACGTCTGTTGTGCGAATGACGGGATAGTGAGTAATGCCCCTACGAAAAAGACTGCGAATAAGGTCGTGAGAGTTTTCATACGACGATTCTTTCCGGTGCGCCCTACGGCGTCAAGTTCCGAGCCGGAGTTGCAGAGAGTTTGTAGAGGCGGTTGTGCCGACCGCATGTCCTTCTAGCCAGGTGCTTGACACAAGCACCTCTACAACGAGAGGCAAAAGCGAAATCCTTTCAAGGAACGGAAGCGACAATCGGCGCTACCAATGCTCCCGGCCACACACCGAGAAAAAGCACCGCGATCGCGAGGACGGCTAATGACGTTCGTTGCAACCAGTCGACTCTGAATGTCGAGATTTCGGTCGCGGGCTCGTCCATGAAAATCACTTTGAGAATGATCAGATAATAGTAGAGCGAGATTAGACTGCCAAAGAGCGCCAGCGCGACGAGCCAAAGCAGGCCGTGGTTTGCACCGGCGCGCAGCGCGGCGCTGAAGAGGTAGAACTTTCCGAAAAATCCAGCCAGTGGCGGCATGCCAGCCAGCGATAGCATGAAGATCGCCATGCACCCGGCGAGCAGCGGGGAACGTGACGACAGTCCCGAAAAGTTAGAGAAATCGTCGCCGCCTGTTTCGCGGTGCACCAGCGCGACGACGCCAAACGCGCCGACGAGTGTGACCGCGTAAACGGTGGTGTAGAACAACGTCGCGGAAAATCCGTCTCGCCCGCCGGCGACGAGTCCGAGCAATGTATAACCGGCGTGGGCGACGGCGGAGTAGGCGAGTAACCGGCGCACGTTGGACTGCGCCAATGCGACGAGATTGCCAACGACGATCGAGAACGCCGCCAGTGCTGCCAGCACCGGCATCCAGCCGGCGACCATTGCGTGCCAGTCTGCATTGCCGTGCAGCGGACCGAAACCGACGAGCACGATTTTTCCAAGCACGACGAACGAAGCGACCTTCGAGCCGGAGGCGATAAACGCCGCACTCGGGACGGGTGCGCCCTGATAAGCATCGGGCGCCCAAAGATGGAACGGCGCAGCGGCAATTTTGAATGCGAAACCAATGAGGGTCATGACGATGCCGACGGCGAGCAACGGTTGCACCGATTCGGTGGTTAATCTTTGCCCGATCGCGACGAGGCTTGTTGTCCCCGACATACCGTAAATGAAACTGATTCCAAAAAGCGTGAACGCGCTCGCCGTGCTGCCGAACAGGAAATATTTCAGACCCGCTTCGGCCGAGCGCACATCTGTTTTGTCGAAGGCAGCCATGACATAAAGCGAGAGACCGGTCAGCTCGAGCCCGATGAAGATCATGAGGAGCTCTTCGCTGCCGACGAGAAGCATGAGTCCAATCGTCGCGAGGAGTAGCATCGCGAGATATTCCCCCGGATTGCGCGACGCGCGGTCAGTGCGCGCCAGCAGCACAGTGAAAAACGCGAGCGTGATGCAAATGATTTTAAACAGCGAATTCAGCGGCGTGATTACGAGCATCCCGCCGAAGAGTGTTGCGTTGTGCGGCAACAGTAGCACGGCCCCGACCGCGACCACGAGTCCCAGCGCGGCGACGGCGGAACCAAATATGGATGCGCGTTCGATCGTTAGGCCAATCGCAAGAACCGCAAGCGCCGTGATCACAACAATCGCTTCGGGCGAAACGAGTTTGAGGAGTTCGAGATAGTTCACGCGAAACCTTTAAAGCGTTGACGAGTTGAAGCGTTGAAGCGGCGGAGTCATTTTAAGAACCTCATCGTTTCGACGGCTGGCAGGATGCGATCGAGCAGCAGTTTGGGATAAAGTCCGACCGCGAGCGTTGCGAACATTAGCAGACCGGCGCCCCATTTTTCCGGCAGCGTGATTGGAGCAACATCGGGCGGGTGGATCGAGCGCTCCGCGCTCGATGTTATTAATGTCGGCGACGCCGAGTAGGATTTGGCATCGCCCGACGGAGCGGCCGATCCACCTGGCGTTGCCGCGCTACTTTCACCAAAGAAACTTTGCTGCAGCGCACGCAGCGTGAATGCGGCGACGAGGACCATGCCGGCGCCCGTGATCCACACCGCAATCGGAAAAGCTTTCCATGCGCCGATCAAGATCGTGATTTCGGCGGCGAACCCGCTAAACCCGGGGATACCCATCGATGCGGCCGATGCGATGACAAACGTGAACGCGGCAAAAGGCAAAGCGTGGCTCAGATTCATTTCGGAGAGAGTGTCGAGATCGCGCGTGTGCGTCCGGCGATAGACCATGCGTCCGGCGACGGCAAAGAGTAGGGCTGCGATCACGCCGTGCGAGAACATTTGCAGCACCGCGCCCGAGACGCCGAACGCATTCGCCGTGGCCAACCCGAGTAGCACGAAACCCATGTGGCTGACACTCGAATAACCAATGACGAATTTCAGGTCCCGCTGGCGCAACGCTACCGCCGCGGCGTAAACAATTC
>VBQB01000164.1 GCA_005887855.1 Verrucomicrobiota bacterium
CCCATTCAATTCACATTGAAGCGCGATTGCGAGGCGACTCCGATTCCTTGGACTAAACAGAAAATGAAGATCCCAACTGGAACTCAGGTTCTCATCACGCAAATCGAGAGGAGGTACACCATCGAAACCTCTCAAGGACCCGCGCGCATTACTGAGAAAGATCTTGATGCCTTGGAACTGAAACCAAACGAAAGGCTTCCCGATCGTTTCCCGATGCCCGCCCCTGCGCAAAACGCTGTCAATTACGTTTGCTTCGCCCCGGCACTGATCCTGGCGGTGCTGGTGCTGGTCAATTTCCTCTTCACCGGCCTGGCAAGCTGGGTGTCCGAAGATGAAGATCGCGAATGGTGGGGACGTTCGGCGGCTTGGCTTCTCATCACGGTTTTCGGCTGGATCGTGGTCAACGTAATCGTTCTTTGGGGCGCCCAGGCGATTTCAGCGACGCCAAATCGGCTCGACGTTTTTCTCGGACAGGTCAAGGCTAATCCAGCCGCAAAGGCTCTTCTAGGCGCCTTCGGAGGGATTACGGGCGTTGCCGGAGCGCTGCTGGCTCTTCGATCCAAGCTGAGCAAGCAGCTGGGCCAAAAGGCCGGTTTTCAATGGCTTTTGGTGGTGGTGGCCGTCGTTTTTTTTGTGCTTCTATCGGTCGTGATTTCGTGGGTTCTGGTACTGATTGGCTCGCAGCATTGGGCGCAAAACGCCACTGCTTGGCTCTTAGGCGGGAAGCAAGATCAAATTGCAGACCCAAATTCCTGGCGCGTTCAACTCTTCGTTGTTGTTTTCCTCACGGGCGCCATGCTGCTTTTCGGAATTGTGATGGGTTTTTTCATCAATGCGAACAAGTTTTCCCTTCACGCCACGTATCGTAACCGGTTGATCCGCGCATTCCTTGCCGCTTCGCGCACGACGCGCACACCGCATTTGTTTACTGGGTTTGATCCGGCCGATAACATTGCGTTGCGCGAGTTGTCTTCTGAAAAGCCTCTTCATGTGATCAACGGCGCGCTCAATCTCGTGAAAGGCCAGCAGTTAGCGTGGCAGGAGCGAAAAGCTGAATCCTTTACAATGAGTCGGCTGCACTGCGGCTCCTTGCATGTTGGTTACCGGCCCACGGCCGAATACGGCCACGAGATTACACTCGGTACCGCGCTCGCCATTTCAGGCGCCGCCGCGAATCCCAACATGGGATACCATTCCTCGCCGATGGTCGCTTTCCTGATGACGTTATTCAACGTCCGTTTGGGCTGGTGGCTGGGCAATCCGGGACCTTCAGGTGCCAAGACGTGGCGCCGGTCCGGCCCTGGATATGCCGTGGGGCCGCTGTTTTCCGAAGCGGTCGGGAATACGACGGATCGCTACAAATACGTGAATCTTTCCGATGGCGGGCACTTCGAGAATCTTGGGCTGTACGAGATGGTGCTGCGCCGTTGCCATTTCGTTGTGGTGAGCGATGCCGGTGAGGATCCGGAATGTTCCTTTGCCGATCTCGGTGAAGCGGTGCGCAAAATTCGCGTCGATTTTGGAATCCCAATCGAATTCGGTCCGATGAGTATTTATCCGCGCAGCCAAATCGACACGCTAAAAGGTCCAGGCCACAACAGCGCCATCGGTCGTATCCGCTATTCGGTGGTGGACGGTTCCGCCGCTCCCGATGGCATTTTGGTTTACATTAAACCAGCTTGTTACGGTGATGAGCCGCGCGACATCTACGAATACTTTAAGACCAGCAAAACCTTCCCGCACGAGAGCACAGCAGACCAGTTTTTCTCCGAGTCCCAATTTGAGAGCTATCGCATGCTCGGCGCGCACACCATGGAAAAACTTTGCACCGATTGCCGCGGGGATTTCCGCTGTTTCATTCGCGAGATTCTGAATACGCACCTTGAGATGGAAGCGCCCGACTGGCTGGCCAAATTGCTTGAGGTACCAGAAAATTAAAACGTGTGCAACTCGCGCAGCGAGATCGCAAATGCTTAGAATTCTCTTGCCACAAGTTCGGCAATTGCACGGTTGACATCTCTTTGCCTGTTGCCCCAAAATCGAGAGCAATGTGGCACTTGAGGCGAATCGATCGCTACACCTTTCGCGATCAACGCGCTGCGTGCGGACGGCGGGGCGATACATTTACCGCTGTGGTCCTGATGACGCTGTTATCGCTGACATTGCCGGCATGCGCTGCGGCGAATGAGACGCTGATCCCGCCCGATTGGCAGCCGTCTTTATCAGCGCTCGAAGCGAAGTGCAAAGCGGAGTTGGAGCCGAAACAGGGACGCGCGCCAAGCCAGCGCGAACTGAACGAGATCAGCAGTCGCCTCGCTGAGGTTTACGATGCGCAGCTTTTCGTCATCTACGTGCGATTACTCGAGAGGCTCGACGCGATACAGCGGCAGGAACTATTCCGGGAGCAACAACACTGGTTGCGCGATCGGGCGAGCAAAGCTGCAGATCAGGTGCAGTCTAAAGGTGGTTCACTAGGCGCGCTGGAATACAGCGGCGCGTTCAGCGATTTCACTGAGAAGCGAATCGCGGAACTTCTTCGTCGTATGCCTGCTGAAGCAGATAAACCTCAGCCAACCGAACATTAAATATGATATTGACTCCTCGGCAGAAACGAATTTGTGAGCGCGTCCTCAATGCTTTTGAGACCGGGAGCGCGGACGGCGATTACGGTAATATTTCTATCTACGATGACGGTCCCGGGCGCATCAAGCAGGTTACGTATGGCCGCTCGCAAACGACGGAATATGGTCACCTGAGCGAACTGGTGTCGATGTACGTCGCAGCTCGCGGCCGGTTCAGCAAACAATTAAAGCCATATGTAAACAAGATCGGCAAGAAGGCGTTGGTTAATGACGAGCAATTCAAACAGCTTCTGAAACAAGCGGCCAAGGATACGGTCATGCGGAGGACGCAGGACCGCTTTTTCGATAAGGCCTACTTTCAGCCAGCGATGAATTGGGCGACGGAGCATGGATTCGTTGAGGCCCTGTCAGCTTTGGTGATTTACGATTCCTTCATCCACAGTGGCGGAATTCTTGGCTTCCTGCGCCGAACCTTTCCCGAAGCCCCACCCGTAGAAGGCGGCAAGGAGAGGAAGTGGATCGAGCAGTACGTCGATGCCAGGCACAATTGGCTGGCGAACCACTCGAACAGAATCCTGCGAAACACCGTCTATCGGACAAAATGTTTCAAGACGGAGATCGCGCGAAAGAACTGGGACCTCTCACAACTGCCGATTATTGCGAACGGCGTCAAAGTGAGCTGACCTTGGACGGCGATCGCAATGTTCGCTGCCAAGCAAACGCTTTAGAATTCTCTTGCCAGAGAGTTTACCAGGAAGATATCAATAATGACTCGGTGAAGGCATTGCTGCCAACCAGAGGCAATATTCTCTGTCCCGCGGGAGTCGGAAGAGTCCTAGTTGGATGCGCGTTTCTCGCGCTTGCCACCTGCAAAAAAAACGAACCAATCGATGAAGCGAAGGCGGCTGGCCTAACGACTGCGGATTTTCCACAGATCGCGGCCGACATCTTCAAACCGATGGATGGCGGCATCGAGCTTTCGCCTGAGGAAATCATGGGCCGCAACACCTGGAATCTTTGGAGTGGAGGCAATCAACATTTCTGGAATCGTGCCGCGCAAGACAGTTTCGGGTTAATGGATCTTTTGAAGATGCTCGATAACCGCAAGTATCCGCGCGGTGAGCGCTTCAAGATTTTGGGCGTTGTGAACGAGCCGGGTTTTCGCGCTGCGACCAAGCCTGACGAATTTGGGTTGTGGCTGGATGAACAAATCGAGCCTGAGCCAGCCGGAATCGATGAAAAAGTTTACGGCAAACCTTCCGGCGTTCTCGGATACCGACTATTTCCAAATCCCGAGTTCAACGAAGAGGCGCGCAAGAAATGGGACGGCAAACGTTTCTACCAGGACCCGACTTATTACAACAACAACAAGCTCGTTAGGCCATATCGCGTTGGCGTCGCCTGCGGCGCCTGCCACATCGCGCCGTATCCGGATAATCCACCAGCCGACCCGGAAAATCCACACTGGGAGAATTTCGCCTCGGCAATCGGCAATCAATACATCAACGAAGGAAAGGTTTTTGCCTGCAACGTCGAGGAGGGCGGGTTCTTCTACGAAATGCTCGCGGCGCAACCGCGCGGCACATCCGACACTTCGCGGATCGCGACCGATCACATCAACAACCCGAACGCGATCAACCCGATTTTTCTGCTGGCGGAACGGAAGCGAATCGCGGAAATCGCGGCTCCGGAAAAAATGGTTGGCGGAACGCTCGCCTTGCCCGGCGAAAAAGAGGAGATGCCGGTGCCGCATATTTTGAAGGATGGTGCGGATTCCATCGGTGTTCGCGGCGCGACGATCCGCGTTTACGTCAACATCGATGATCTCTTCACCGAAAGTCCCGCAGGCGACATCCCGAGTGGGGAAGCGAAGGGGACTGCGATTGTCGCGCCGGGAACAACGTACACAAAGAACGTGGCCGATTTTATCAATCATTTCGCCTGGCAGGGGAAAGTGTTCGATCCTGCTAAAGGCGTTTTGCGAAATCGAATCTTGCCATTCGGCCTGAATGCGATCATTGCCAAGGTCTACAAAGCCCCAAGCTGGCTGGATAACAAGGAGTGCATCGTTCTTGATTATTCGGAGACGTCGTTGCTCGCGCACTGGATTCGGGACGAAATTCGGGAAGTGGCGCCGCGTGTTTATCTCGGCAAAGTTTACTGGAGCAAAAAACGGCTGATTGATTTCGCACTCGAGTTTCCGGCGCCGGGATAACTGCGCTCTGCGAGCATGGCCGACGCTCCAGAACAACCTGCGAAAACGCCATCATGGAAATGGCGTGTCGTGTTGCTGGTAGCAGTCGCGCTGATCGCAATCGTCTCCTTGTTCTTTGTCGCGCGTTTTACGCGGGACGATCCTGTCACTTACGCAGACGCGGAAGAGCACTTCAAATACGGCTCAACCGGCGGGGAGCGTGAATCGGGCATTCCCTATTGGATTTGGAAAGTTCTTCCCAAAATGTTCCCGGAATATTTGCCGGGGAAAACCTACACTCCGGGAACAGAATATGCCTCGTTAGGCTTTTTGTATGAACCCGGCAAAGATCTGCCGATCGGCGTCTCCCGCCGCAATACGCAGGGGCTCGATCGCGTCTTCTTGAATTGCGCGATTTGTCACACGGGTTCCGTGCGTGAAACGCCGCA
>VBQB01000165.1 GCA_005887855.1 Verrucomicrobiota bacterium
CTGGTTTGCGGCTTTGGCATCCGTTGGAATGTACTTGTCGATCTTGCTTGCGGTTCTCGATATCGGTCCACACATCATGGGTGGTGAGCGAGTTACGCGCACTGAATGGCTACACATCGCTGCGCCCCTCGTGGCGGTCATTGGAATTTTAATGGCGTTCATCGCTTACGGATTCATCTCGCAAAAACCGTGGCCGCGTCATCTCGTGCTTGCGATGTTCGTCCTGATCGTTGTTTATGCATCGATCCTTGGCGCGCTAAACCTGATTCATCACGCAATCATGTGGCGTGCAATTATCAACGGGTCGGTGTTTGGTGGAGCGTCTGTTTGGTATTTTTACTTCAAACCAAACGTGGCGGCTTATTTTCGCGAGCTGGACAGACGATGACCACATGGCAACGCGCTTCCAGCGCGCCCGGCGGTCGCGCCATACAAGCCAATCAGCAACCGTTGCGGTCGCCCTACAATTTCGGCGGCTGCGCGATCAATTGATCGACCAATCGCGGCAAAGCGATTGCAGCGGGCTCGTCGCAGCGTTGTGTCGCGAATCCTGAAAGCGGCGTTTCCTCCGGGTTCACTTCGACTAGTTCGCCATCGCTGGCGATGGCGCGCAGCGCCCAATCGATGATGTATCCGAACGTGGCGGTTGTTCCGGCAACAATCACGAAATCGCAAGGGCCGGCCTCCAAATAATTCTCTACCCGTCGAAGTTCGTCCCACGGTAATTGTTCGCTGAACCAAACAACTCCGGGCCGCAGCAGCGCACTGCACTTCGAGCATTTTGGAATATCCTTTTGCTCTTGGTCGGGCTGCGCTGAGGTAGTGGCGATTGACCCGTTCGACTTCCGCTCAGGGCAGGCTCTCAATCGCCCGCTGTGAGGATAAATCGCGCTGGGCGCGGGCGGTTCGGGTGAACCGCCCCTACCTGTGTCACGAAATTGGAAATCGCAACGTGAACAGCGCGTGACAAAAATATCTCCGTGAATTTGGACCATCTTCTCTTTCGGCGAGCCAGCGCGTGCATGCAGATCATCCACGTTCTGGGTGACCAGCAGGAACTCGTGCGCGTGCTGCGCTAGCTTCGCGATCGCCTTATGCGCTGGATTCGGCTGCGCATCGCGAATCCGTTGGCGGCGTTCGCGATACCATTCCCAAACTAATTTCGGGTCGCACGCGAACGCTTCTGCCGTAGCAAGCTTCGCCGGATCGAGATTCCGCCAGTAGCCGTCCTTGCCGCGGAAAGTCGGGATTCCGCTCTCGGCGGAAACGCCCGCGCCTGTAAGAACGAGAATGCGATTAAGCATGCGCATAGATGTCGATCTTGCACACAAGCTCGGCAAGACGTTGTAGAGCACGCGCATCGCCTGCCACGATATCTGTAGGGGAAGCAGGTTACTTCCCAAAAATAGGGATCCTAACAACGTTCGCTAAAGTGTCGGCAGGCGAGACGCCCGCCGGCCGCACAGGCTGGAAGCCTGTGTTACCCTATTCCCAGCCAATTTGGCGGCCTTTGTTTTATTCTGCGAGCCAGATGTGGACGCTAATTGATTGCTACCTCAGCCTCGCTTCGCCAGACTCGCAACATGAGTGAGAGCACAAAAGAGATTGCATTCAGCGCTGTGCGCGAAATTGGAGCAGAGCTAAGGGACCTTTTTACAAAGGTGGTGGAACGGGATCCGCATGAGGCGGTTAAGATGCTGGAACCATATCCAGACGAGTTTGTGGTTCAGATGCTGGAACTCCTAAACCCCGCATCAGCAATAGACATCCTCGAACGCTTCAGTCCGCCGCGCCGGCAGACGATTCTGGCTACCGCTTCTCCGGAAACCGACCGGCAATGGATGCGCAACCAAACCTACCCGGAGCGTACTATCGGACGCTTGATGCAACCGCCATTGGCCGTTTTTCATCCGCAAACGACTGTCGCCGAAGCGACCGAACAAATTCGACATCTGGCCAAGAAAGCTATTATCACCTACGGCTTTGTCACAGACGAGCAGGAGAACCTTCTTGGCGTTATCGTGATGCGCGATCTGCTGCTGGCGCAAGGCAATCAGCGCCTGGAGGAGATAATGCTTGCGAATCCGTTCTATCTCACACCGGAAATGCCTTTGACCGAAGCGATGAGAGCGGTGCTGGTTCGGCATTACCCGGTTTATCCGGTCTGTGACAAAACGGGGCGACTGATCGGACTGTTGCGCGGTCAAATGCTCTTTGAAGCGGAGGCGATCGAGCTGAGCGCACAACCGGGCGAAATGGTGGGTGTAGAAAGAGAGGAGCGACTCACCACGCCGTGGTTGCGGAGTCTGAAATTCCGGCACCCGTGGCTCCAGATAAATCTATTCTGCGGATTGCTCGCCGCCGTCGTAGTCGGTCTTTTCCAGGAAACAATCGACCGCGTCATTGCCCTGGCGGTGTTTTTGCCGGTGCTCATTGGTCAGGCGGCAAACACCGGAGTGCAGGCGCTGTCAGTCTCCTTGAGGGGGATGACTCTGGGCGATTTGAGGTCCGGGAGAGAACGCCTGCTCCTGATCAAGGAAATGTTGCTGGGAACATTCAATGGAGCATTGACTGGGATAACTGGAGGAATCGCGATGTTCATCTTCGCTAGCATCGTGAAGAGCCCGGCAGCCGTGATGCTCGGCGTTGTTGTATTTCTAGCTACCACCATCAGTTGCCTCATCAGCGGCGTGGCCGGTGCAATGGTGCCATTGGTTCTCAAAAACTTGGGGGCCGATCCTGCGATGGCATCAAGCATTGTGGTGACAACCTTCACCGATGTTGGCTGTCTGGCTGTTTTTCTCGGGCTGGCCACAGTACTGATCTGAAAAGATCGCTTAGGTCCAGCCGCACAGACTGGAAGCCTTCGCAGGTTGACGGCTTGGCAGGAGAGAAAGAGCGAGGAGGACATTGTACGATGCATGCGCGGAAACTAACCGTACTCGCGCCAAGTTGCGAAGTGCGTTCGTTGGTAGGGACGGACCGCCGGGTTGTCCGTAAGATTTTCTTCGGCGCGCCCGGCGGTCGCGCCCTACCTTGCCATTAGCCGCCTGACACGTAGCGTCACCCCATGCGCAAAGTCGTGAAGTTGGACAAGCAGCCGTTTGAAATCGAACCGCAACAACGTTCGGTCTGGATTTGCATGTGCGGTCTATCGAAAAACCAGCCGTTCTGCGATGGCTCTCACAAAAAAGTGAGTGACGAGGAAGACGGCAAAACCTACGAGTACGACGCAGAAGGACATCGACGCGAAGTCTAAATGTCGACGCTAATGGCCACCTGATATTACAAACCACGCTTCCTTAACCCATGCCGGGAGGCTGTCCGCCACTCGCGCCCATGCCAATCACAATGGAATTATAACGCGTGGAATTCATCGCCACGCTCCAGCGCCACTTCGGCTTTGAGATTCTCAAGATCGCGGCCGATGCTCGCGACCGCAGTAATGTTGTCGCCGGATCGGAAAATCACGGAGCCGTCCTTCGCTTTCAAATCGCCCGAGACGTTAGCGCCCTGCTCGCCGCTGCCGTGACCGACATAGCGGATGTGCAGATCGAAATGATTGCTCCAGAAAAATGGCGGAGTGACGAACGGCTGGCGCGCGCCAAGAATATTGCGTGCCGCGGTCTGCCCCTGGCGCTCGGCCACCACCCAGTGCTCCACCCGGATGCGGCCTGCGCGCGGATCGGGCCAGCGCGCGATATCGCCGGCAGCAAAAATTCCGGGGATGTTCGTCTCCAAAAATTCGTCCACCAACACGCCGTTGTCCGTTGCGATCCCTGCTTTTTCAGCAAGCGCGGTGTGTGGGCGCACGCCAATTCCTACGACCACCAGGTCGCATTCCAAAATGGTTTCATCATCGAGCTGCACGTGTCTATTTTCTATCACTGCGGGCGTTCGACCGAGATGAAATTTCACGCCGTTCGCCTCGTGAGTTTCGCGAATTAAGTTGCCCAGTTCGGGCCCGAGGACTTTTCCGAGCGGCAGCGATTCTTTTCCGACGACTGCGATTTCGAGTTTGCGTTCGCGCAACGATGCCGCGACTTCGAGGCCGATGAAGCTTGCGCCGATCACTACCACTCGCTTCGCGTGTTCCGCCTTCTCGATGATGCGCCGGCTATCAGCGAGCGTTCGCAAATAACAAACGTGCGGCAAATCGTCTCCCGCAATTTGAAGCCGCAGAGGCTCGACGCCTGTCGCCAACAGCAACGCGCCGTAACTCACTGAACGTCCGTCGGAGAGCGTCACCTGCTTCCTTTTCGGCTCAATCGCTGCGACTGATCTTTTTGTGAGCGTCTCGATCTTTTGTTCGCGGTAAAAATCTGCCGACCGCAGCGGGATCCATTCTTCGGGCGCAGTACCCGCGAGATAGTCTTTTGAGAGGTTCGGCCGATCGTACGGCAAAAATTCATCAGCGCCGATTAGCGTGATCGACCCATCATAACCTTCACGCCGCAACAGTTCCGCCGCGGCGTTGCCCGCTGCACCCGCGCCAACAATGACCACGCTTGCAGGCGACGACTTCGGTTTGCGCGCCGTTTTTTTGTCGATTTTGCCGGTGACGAAAAAGCGGTTGCCACGTTTCTCAATCTTCCAGCACGACGTGTGCCTTAACGCCGGTGCTGCAATCGCTTCGCCCGTGCGCAGATCGAAACGCGCATGATGCCACGGACAACGCACGGTGCAATCGACCATCAAACCTTTGGCTAATGGCCCACCGTAATGCGTGCAAGTGGCACCGATCGCAAAAAGCTCGTCGCCGCGTCTGGCGACGAGAACCTGTTCGCCAAATGCGTGTCCCAAGAGCATTTCCCCATCGCCCACCTTGTCGGTCTCACAGCCCTTTTCGAAATCGGGGCCCTCGATTTTAGTCGACGCTTCAGCCATGGAAATTTCCTTCGCCCTGTAACACTAGAATCGCGCCGGCGCGACGCAGCGCGCGTTCTCGCCACCCGTGATGGGCAGAATTCACTGACTGGTACTTTCCCTCACCGGTTCTGCTGCCGTACTCTTCGTGCCCGAAAGCAAATCGACACGGATGAGTGGATCGTTCGGTAACACAACTGGGCCTTCCCACCGGAGGAAACCGGCTGGCGCAGGATTCGTTAGCCAGATTTTCGTGTCGGGCACATTGACGAACAATTTTGCGATCGCCGGAACTTCCGGGTGAACAATGAACCGGTCGCCTTTGAGCGAGCGTCCGGACATTCTCATGCGGTCGACGCCGCCGTGGGAAATCTTCACTGTCACAACTTGCGGTTTGAGGGTCGGGAACGGCGAAAAACCGACTGCTTTAAGCTGAACTTGCTCGCCGCTGAGGAGCCGCTTCCGCAGATTACTCAATGCGATGGTGAACCCGAATCCGGCACATGTCCGACCCCTCTCGACGTCGATCTTTTCGGACACGTCCTTGCTGTCCTTGCGGATGTGCGCACTGGCTATTCCCGACAGAAAATCCACAGCGAATTCGCGCTGCCGGCTATCATTCTTCATTTCTTTCCACGACCATTGTTCCTGCATCAGTTCTGGCTCTTGCCGAAAGCGCGCCTTCTCCTCAAACAACTGGCCACCGGGAAATTCGTAGGTGATGACCACGTGAAGACGATCATTTTCCACCCACTGCTTGAATTCTCCGTCAGCAAGTTTTTTGCCGTTGATATCGCACACTCCCCGATAGCCATGCGCTGCGCCCGCCGGCTCCGTTATTTCAACGGCGGCGGCGCGCATGCAAAGA
>VBQB01000166.1 GCA_005887855.1 Verrucomicrobiota bacterium
TTCTGCGTAAAGACAGCCAATTTGTTGACTTGGGATTTCTGATTTTTGCGCTCGCTATCTGGGCCAGCGATCCTGAATTTCGCCGAGAAATGTCCCGACGTCGGAGATTGCGGGTGGGAAGAGGTGAGGGCGAACGGAACGGAGTCCACAAAACAGTTCTGCACCGCGCAGGTGTTCGATCGCGCGCCTACCGTGCTCGACGAAGAGTTTTGACGAAGGTATAGGGGGACCAAATACAACCAAACAAAAAGTCGATCTGAGTCAGGCGGCGGACATGAGCGCCGAACAAAAAGGCGAACGGATTCGCAAATCTCTTGCGAATTGCTCGGGCCTTCCGCCACACGAAAAGTCCTTGTTCTCACGGCAGAACGATTACTGGACCATTCGATATCACGGTCACGCCGCATTGCTTAAATCCACGCGCGGCCTGCACTATCTCGCCGTCTTGCTTCGCGATCCGGGACGTGAGTTCCATGTCAGGGAATTGCTCGCCCGCCCGATGGACGTATCAACTCCGGCTTCAGCAGTCGCCGCGGCTGGACGCGTCACGGGCGGACTCCATGCCGGCGTCCCAGTGTTGGACGCACAGGCTAAAGCAGAATACAAATGCAGGGTCAACGATCTGCGGCAAGACTTGAACCAAGCAAAACGATTCAACGATCTTCAGCGGAAGACCGAGGTTCAGAACGAGTTACACGCGATTGCCGACCATCTCGCCTCAGCGGTTGGACTCGGGGGCAGGGACCGCAAGACTTCCTCGGACGCCGAACGAGCGCGTTCTGCCGTGAGCAAATGTATTAAGCAAGCCGTCCAAAAAATCGGCGAGGCAATCCCATCGCTGGGTTACCACTTGGCCGCTAGGATCAAAACTGGATACTTCTGCTCCTATAATCCGCACCCGGATCGCTCAGTTGCCTGGAAGTTCTGATTTTTTCTACCGCTTTCCGAGTTGTGACCCCGAAAGTCACAGTGTGACCCGGAAAGTCACGCCATTAACATAAATAAGATAGTAATAAAATCTCGCCCATCTTTTTAATGGGTGGAACCAAACTCAACAAAAAAAAACCAACAAAAAAAATCATCAGGAGTAACCAATGAAAAAATTAAGTATTCTCACCTGTACCATGATTGCCCTCGGCTTCATGGCTATCACCGTTCTCGCCCAGAATGCGCACTTTATGCGCTGTGACAGTAGCGTCGCCAGCAACGGCGACCTCAGCGTGTCGTTCCGGATTGCGGGACTCGGTGCGGGAGCATCGGACACGATAACTGCTACCACCACCGCGACCTCCACCTGGGGCTGCCTGAACGGTGGTCAGCAATGCCCCAATGCAGCGAATAAATTCACCACTTCGGAGCAACTCAGCGGAGATCTGACCGTCACGGCCGGACACAATGGGTCTGCCTCGGGGACTATCAGCCTCAGACCAGCGAGACCGACTAACTTCTGCCCGCATGGGCAAACGATGGTCTTGATCTCGGTGACGTACAGTGACGTCACGCTGACCAATAGCGCTACCAGCGACACCTGTACAACCGACGGAGGTTCGGCGAACTTCTTCCCGCAGTGTCCGTAAGCTAAAGCCTGCAAAGGCTCTTCACGGTAGGTAGGCACCGCCGCCTACTCTGACGGAGAGGGCAGGCTTGGTGCAAGAGGCCCCGAGTACTCTCGGCTAAAGCGGTCGAGAGTACCGGGGCTAATTTCTCTGTCGGGTAGCGGGGCACGGGCAAAGGCTTTGCCGGTGCTGGTTAGCTAACGGCTCATCTATTCTTCGTCGCGTCGAACGTTTTTGGAGTTCTTAAGCGGCGGCCTGCTGCTGGTTAGCAACCGCAACGACCTTTTCGGTGGCATCCTTCATACCGTCGGCGACGGTGAAGTTAAGACCCGAATCGCGCAGTACGCGCTGCCCCTCCTCGACGTTCGTACCTTCGAGGCGGACGACGATCGGGGCCTTAACGCCGATGTCCTTGGCGGCGTCGACCACGCCGCGCGCGACCATGTCGCAGCGGACGATTCCGCCGAAGATGTTGATGAGTACAGCCCGCACGTGCTCGTCGGCGAGGAGGGATGCGGAAGGTCGCCTCGACGCGCTTCTGAGAAATGGCGGAAGCCTTTTTGTAACGATATAGACGGTGTTGAACAACGGCCACGTCTTTCGTGGTTTTACTCATCCGTTTAACCCGCATTGTCAGCGCGCACTGCACGAAGGAATGCAAGAAATTTCCGTAGAAGACTCGATTACAAACTCGCAATTGGCCCTCATTGATTACAAGCTGAAGCGATGGCGGATGTACTCACTCCCATGATGCAGCAGTACCGGCGGGTGCGCGGCAGCATCCCCGCCGATACGCTTTTGCTCTTTCGCCTGGGAGATTTTTACGAACTGTTTTTTGAGGACGCAAAGGAGGCGGCGACCCTGCTCAACGTCGCTCTGACCAAGCGTAATGGCGTGCCAATGTGCGGCATGCCCTATCACGCGGCCCCGAGTTATATTGCTAAGCTGATCAAGGCCGGGCGCCGGGTCGCGATCTGCGATCAAACCAGCGAGCCGCAGCCCGGTAAAATCGTCTCGCGCGACATCACGCAAATCATCAGTGCAGGCACGGTGAGCGACCTCGATCTGCTGGAATCCAAACGTGCGAATTATCTCGGCGCGGTCTTTGCCGATGGCGACGTGTTTGGATTCGCGTATGCAGACCTGAGCACAGGCGAGTTCCGGTTGACGCAAGTGCAAGATCGGCAATCCCTCCTCGACGAGTTGGCGCGTGTTTCACCGTCGGAACTTCTTGTTAGCGACGAGCAGAAGCAGCAGTTCGCGAAAATCGCCAGCGTGCTCGGCTACGACGCTTACGCATTTCTGCCGGAACAAGCGGCCTTCACTTTGTGCGAACATTTTAAGATCAAATCACTCGACGGTTTCGGCTGCGCGCAAATGCCGGCGGCCGTCGCCGCCGCCGGTGCCATCGTTCATTACCTGAAGCACCAGCTTCGGCGAAACATCGATCATCTCACCTCACTGCGCTGCGATGCGCCGGCGCATTACGTTGTACTTGACGCCGCCACGCAAGCCAACCTCGAGCTGGTTGAATCGCGCAGCGCGCGGGACACCAGCCTGCTCGCGGTGCTCGATCGCACGGTCACGCCGATGGGCGGGCGCAGACTGCGCGCGTGGATTTTGCAACCGCTGCGCAACCCTACGGAGCTGGAATACCGCCAGCAAATGATCGCCGATTTGTTGCAGGAGCCGGATTTGCTCGCATCACTGCGCGCTTCGCTCAAGTCGATCCGCGACATCGAGCGCGCAGCGGGACGATTAAGCCAAGCGTCGGGCAACGCGCGCGATCTCGTCGCGCTCAAAACTTCGTTCGAGCAAATCCCTCAATTGAAAAGCGAGCTGCAAAAACTGATCGACCGGATTGGCTTTGGTAGAGCGCGACCTGAGCCTGTCCTGAGCGAAGCCGAAGGACGCGGCTCGACGATTGCGGAACAAACCGAGGAGTCCTTCGACCCTGGCCTGCCACAGCGATTGCAAAACGAAATTCACGAAATGCCAAGGCTTGCCGAGAAGCTAACTCGCGCAGTGGTTGATGATCCACCGCTGCCGCTGAAGGAAGGCGGAATCTTTCGCGACGGCTACGATGTCGATCTTGACTCGTTGCGCCAGGCATCGCACGACGGCAAAAATTGGATCAGCCAATTGCAGGAACGGGAGATCGGGGCCACCGGCATCAAGTCGCTCAAGGTGCGTTACAACTCAGTCTTTGGTTATTTCATTGAAATCACAAAGTCGAATCTGGTAAACGTGCCAGCGCATTACACGCGCAAGCAAACAACCGTCGGCGGCGAGCGATTCGTAACGCCCGAACTAAAGGAGATGGAGGCAAAAATCCTTGGGGCGGACGAACGTGCGCGCCAACTCGAGTATCAACTTTTCCAAAAGTTGCGCGACGAGACTCTGCGCGAGCTGGAATTGATTCAGCAAACTGCGACTGCGATTGCAATTGTCGATGTCGTCTGCGCGCTCGCGGAAACAGCACGGCTCTTCCGTTATTGCCGGCCGATGCTGAACGAAACGTTTCGGCTTGTTATCAAAGATGGGCGACATCCGGTGCTCGATCAAAATTTGGTGGAAGAGAAGTTTGTACCTAACGACACATCGCTGGACGGCGAGAATATGCGGCTGGCGGTAATCACTGGACCGAACATGGCGGGCAAATCCACCTACATCCGCCAGGTCGCGTTGATTGTACTGATGGCGCAGATCGGCAGCTTCGTTCCGGCTGAAAGCGCAGAGATCGGGCTGGTTGATCGCATTTTCACCCGCGTCGGGGCGAATGATGACCTTTCGCGCGGGCAATCGACTTTCATGGTCGAGATGAATGAAACCTCGAACATCGTAAATAACGCAACGGAGCGAAGTCTCGTCATTCTGGATGAGATCGGCCGCGGAACATCGACATTCGACGGACTCTCGATCGCATGGAGTGTAGCGGAGTTTCTGCACGATAAAATCAAAGCGCGCACCCTCTTCGCAACCCATTATCACGAGCTGACCAAACTCGCGGAGGAGCGCGCCGGCGTGTGCAATTTCAACGTTGCCGTGCGTGAGTGGAACGATCAGATTATTTTTCTGCGTAAGATCGTGCCGGGCGGGGCGGACAAGAGCTACGGCATCCAGGTCGCGCGTCTGGCCGGCTTGCCGAAGGAAATTCTCGATCGAGCAAAGGACATCTTATCACACCTCGAGACGCCGAACGGCGCCCTGTCGCGCCCGCTGAGAACGAAAAAGCGAAGACCGACGAGCGAGACCAAGCCGGAAAAGCCACAATTGGATCTGCTATAGCTAGAGGCGATTGGCCATCACCCGGCGCGAAACCAGTCCAACGGACGGCTCGGGTGGACCCCACCTTTTGCGCTGACGTCGCACCACTGGGAAACTATAATCCTCGACACAGGCACTTATCATGGCCGTTAAGACTGAGAAGGAACTGAGCGAAACGCAGCGCAGTCATTGGCTGAAGGCGGTGGCGGCGATCGAGTTGCGCAATTTCGGATACGCGATCTCGCTCTTGCAAGGAATCCTGAGGCAGGAGCCGGAGTTTCTCACCGGTCGCCAATTGCTGCGCCGCACTGAGGTGACGAAAAGCAAATCGGCGAAAAAGAGTCTGTTCAACATGTCGACCGCACCGCTCACAGTTATGAGAGCGCAGCGAGAAATGAAGAAAGATCCAAAACGCGCGATGGAAATGCTGGAAAAAGTCTTGGAAGAAGAGCCTTACCATCGGCAGGCGAATCTCGTTTTAAAGCAAGCGGCAGTGGCGGCGGGCTGGCCGGAAATCGGCGTCTTTGCCCTGCGGACCTTGTTGGAAAAAAGCCCGCGTGACTTGAAAGTGCTGCATGAGCTTGGTCGCTTGTATCACGAACTTGGGCAAAATGAGCCCGAGGTCGAAATTTACAACCAAATCACTGAGATAAATCCACACGATGCCGAGGCACTTCGGCTCGGCAAAGATGCTTCGGCACATGCTTCCATGAAAAGTGGCGGGTGGACGCAGGCGGAAAGCTATCGGGACTTGATCAAGGATAAAGAGATGGCGGTTTCGCTCGAGCAGCAGAGTCGGATGAGGTTGAGCGGCGAACCGCTCGATCGCCAAATCGCGGAAACATATGCCCTTCACCAAGGGGAGCCGGAGAATGTCGATCTTGCGCGACGCCTGGCGGCACTGAACGAGCAGAAAGATGATATTGGAGCAGCGATCGCCTGGTATCAATACGCCGCCGACCTGACCAAAGGCGCCGATGCCGGATTGATTCGAAAGGTCTCCGACTTAAAAATGAAACGCTTCGACCGGGAGATCGTTGCGCACGAGGAATTTCTTTCCACTCACGATGCGGGTCACGAGCTATATGCGGAAAAGTCTGAGGAATTGAAGATCGCAAAAAAGAAGCGCGCAGAAATTGTGATCGACGACGCGCGCAAACGCCTGGAGCGGAACCCGACCGACTTACAGCTTCGTTTTGAACTCGGTGAGCAGCTCGTCAACGCGGGGCATTTTCGCCAAGCATTGCCGGAGCTTCAGCGCGCGCGGCAGAATCCAAATGCGCGCCTGAAAGCGATGAACCTTCTCGGCCGCTGTTACACCGAGCTCGGGATGCTCGATCTGGCACTGAAGCAGCTTGAAGAGGCGTCGAAAGAAATCTTGTCGATGGACGCGATGAAAAAAGAAATCGTTTATAATCTCGGTCTCGTTTACGAGCAGATGGGTGACAAGGAAAGGTCGCTCAACTGCATGAAGCAAATTTACGAAGCTGATTATGGCTACAAAGATGTGGCCACGCGCGTCGAGAGTTCTTACCAACAGAATATCCCGCGCGCTTGATTTGCGGCTCCTGCCTGTCGGGTCGCGTCTGCGCCCGTGCATCCAGCCGGGGCTGGATCTTCGATTCTTAAAAAGTCAAAGCGTTCCCGATGGTGTCTCAACGGAGGAATCGTCTAATGAAAACCAAACGAGCTATAATCTCATGATTCGCGATTCTCGCTGTAATGGCCGGATCACTCAGTTTCGCGGGCCTGGCGCTCGACCAAGAGAGTCCCGCAACAAAGAGCTCTTCGCTTAGTGTAAAGGACAAAACGTTCATGAGAAAAGCCGCTAAGGGCGGTATGATGGAGGTGGCAATGGGAAGATTGGCTGCACAGAATGCTCAAAGCGACGATGTGAAATCATTTGGCAAACGAATGGTCACCGATCACAGCAAAGCCAACGACGAGCTGAAATCGATCGCGCCGAAAAAAGGGCGTCAAACTGCCAAAAATGGAGCTCAGATAAAGCTTACATGGATATGATGGTGAAAGATCACGAAAAGGATCTGGCGGAATTTAAGGAAGAGGCCAATAGGGGAACTGATTCCGACGTAAAGAAATTCGCGGAGGACACGGCCAAGGTACTCGATCTTGCCAAAGCGACTCAAAGCAAGCTGCAATAGAGATACTGGTTGCGCGATGCGGCAGGTCTGAAAAGACGTGCCGCATTTCTCTTTGCTGGCTTGAGCGTCCCAAGTTAAAAGCGCAATTTTCACGGGATCTGTCACAAGGGTCTGGAAGCTCGAGACTGCGCTAGGGCACTCCAGGAAAGTGGCTAAACGTCTCTTCTGTCGCAGTAGCGTGCTGGCGAACTCGTCCGGAGTGCCGGCTGCAACCTAATAAGCATCCAAGCCGAAATGCCTCCCCGCTAGCACTTAGCACAGGCTCTAGCACTACGACACTCCGACGAAT
>VBQB01000167.1 GCA_005887855.1 Verrucomicrobiota bacterium
GGTTCATCGGCCAAAAAATTCCGCGCCTGAAGCTCGAAAACTTTCCCTACGTTTACACCGTCTTGTTTGAACCGGAAGCTGCTGCTGGCGGCAAACGCGCCATCGGCGGCGGCCGCACGCATCGCGGTTATTCGTTCGGGAGACGGCGAAGGTAAGACTGGAGGGACGCGCGCTGTCGCGTCCCAAACTTGGGGACGTGACGGAGCATGCCCCTCCAATTCA
This sequence comes from Verrucomicrobiota bacterium, assembly GCA_005887855.1. The sequence goes on from VBQB01000167.1 coordinate 223, forward strand.
TTTGCACCACTGGTCCACCCAATCGTTCACAGTCTTATACCACAGCCGCGAGTTCTGCGGCTTCAGAACCCAATGGCCTTCGTCCGGAAAATACAACATCTTTGACGAAATCTTCAGCCGTTGCAACGTCGTGAACAGCTGAAATCCTTCGCTCACATCGAGCCGATAATCGTTCTGGCCGTGAATTACCAGAGTTGGCGTTTTGAATTTGGCAGCGAACAAATGCGGCGAAAATTTCCGGTAGAGCTCGCGCTGTTTCCACGGCGGACCTTTGAACTCCCATTCGTTGAACCAAAGCTCCTCCGTCGTTCCGTAGGCCGACTCGCTGTTGAACATGCCGTCGTGCGACACGATGCATTTGAAGCGGTCGGTGTGTCCCAAGATCCAGTTCGCCATGTAACCGCCGTAGCTCGCACCGAGCGCGGCCTCGCGGTTCTTGTCGATAAATGGGAATGTCTTCTCCACGTAATCGAGTCCCTTCATAAGATCGACATACGGTTTGCCGCCCCAATCGCCGCTGATCGAGTCCGTAAACTTCTGCCCGTAACCGGTCGAGCCGTGGAAGTTGATCATCACCACCACGTAGCCGTTGGCCGCGGATACTTTTTGTTCGGATCGAATCCCGGCGGCTTGATCAAGAACCCCTCCACCTCGTCATTATTCGCGCCCTTGAACGTGAACGGCCCCAACGACTGCATGTCGATCTGCGACAACAGCGCGTCGTTCATTTGGGTTAGTTTTCTATAAGACGCGTCCTCAAACATTCCGATTACCGCAATCTCATTCGGCGTGGTTGCTGACATCTCTGTGAAGTACAGATTGCCCTTCCAATCCCACACGAGATCGTCAACATAGAGAGGCTTCTGTGCGTTGCGAATTTCCTCTGGCGGCTTTCCATCGGAGTCGACCAAAAATACTGGCGAGAAGCCATGATCTTCCGCAGTGAAGAGCAGTGATTTTACTTTCTCATTGGATCCCCAACACCATGTAAAACTGCCAACGGAACGATCAAAATTGTCGGTCAGGTCACGCAGCTTGCGCGACGCCCGATCGTAAATAATCAGCCGCCATTTATCGGCTTCGAAGTCGGCGCGTGCTTGCGAGCGCCAGGCGAGATATTTTCCGTCCGGCGAATAGAGCGGTGTCGAATCGGCGCCCGGGCTAGTGGAAATTTTCTTTCCCGCAACCGCGGGACCGGCCATCGGCACGATGAAAATTTCGTTGTTCGTGCTGGTCGCTTCGATTTCTTCGATGTTGCTCCTGTAAGCGAGCTCCTGACCATCGGGCGAAATCGCATACATGTCCTGGCCGCCAAGATTGAACGGCGGCACGTCATGATTGCCCGGTGTGAGATCGCGTGCTGAGTTCGGCTGCGACGAGTCCGCATCCGCGCTGATTGCGAAGAGATGGCTCCGCTTGAATTCCGTGTAAGCGTTCCAATGTCGATAAAACAGCTTCGTGAAAATCTTCGCCTTTACCTTGCTCTTTTTCAGCTCTTCATCGCGCTGCTTGTTTTCCGTGTCGTTCTTCGCGTCGGGATAAACCTTCGAGATGAAAACAATGTTCTTCCCATCGGGTGACCAGACCGCGCCTTCCGCGCCGGTCGAGATGTTCGTTACTTGATGCGGCTTGCTAGCGAGCCCTCCGCTGGTCGAATCGAAATCGCACATCCAGATTTGTGTTGGATCAGTCGCCTTCGACGTCCAGATCAGCCGTTTGCCGTCCGCCGAAAATCGCGGCCGCTCCTCTTCGTTAGGCGTTTCGTTCAACCGACGCGATTCACCGCCGCTGGCCGGGACGATCCAGAGGTGCGATTTCTTGGTCTTCGCCTCAAGATCGACATCCTCCGCCGCGAACACGAGCCACTTTCCATCCGGCGACGGGACCGGCTCGCTCAACCGCTTCAGCGCCATCATGTCTTCGAAGGTAAATGGGTGTTTTCCGGTTGCGGAATTTTGCGGCGGCGCTTGCGCAAAAGATGTAGCAGCAAAAAGAAAACTGATAGGGAAAAGTCTTAGCTTCCTGCATGTCTTTCGATTTTGACCTCTGCCTAGTGTAGAGCAAGCAACTCTTCGCTGGGGAGCACAGGCTGCTGGCCTGTTGATCTCACCGTTGAGGGTTGCAGGCAAGCTGCCGGCAACTACAGGCTAAGCAGCCTGTGCTCCCCAGATTGCGCGATCACGCCTTCTTGTCATTCCGAGTTACTAGCGCGAAGATCGACAACGCCTAACACTTCCCACTAACAGATCGCATTTGATGAAAGAATCCGATCACGAAAATCAGCATGCGCCGCTGAGTTATCGCGGTGCGCATCGAATCGTCTGGCTCGGCTTTTTGCTCGTTATCGTTTGGTTCGTTCTGCGCTCCCTTCGATCCGTCGTCTTGCTCTTCGCGATCGTTTTTCTAATCGCGATCGTTCTTAATCCCATCGTCGTCTGGTTGCAGAAGCATCGGGTTCCGCGCGTGGCAAGTGTGATCCTGCTGATGCTCGGGCTGATTGCTGTCGCAGGGACAATCATCCTTTTTGCGATTCCTCCACTGGCCAGACAAAGCCAGGAACTGGTGCATAGCGCGCCAAGGGTCTGGCAGGGCATTCGCACGCGCATTGAGTCGGTCGGACACAATTATCCGGCGATTCGAGATGCGCTGCCACGTACTGACGAAATCGCCGGGAAAGTCGGCACGGCTGCTGGGACAGTCGGGAACATCTTGCTCAGATCGACAATCGGTTTGGTCGGCGGGCTGGTCAGCACCGTCTTCGCCGTTCTGTTGTTGGTCTTCGTGCTGGCCAACCCGCGACCACTCGTCGCCTGGTATTTGGCGCTCGTGCCCGATCGCTATCGGGAACAAGCGCATCGCACGCTGGCGCGACTAATGCGGCAAATGACTGCTTGGGCGCGCGGCGTCGCCATCAACGGTGCCATCACCGGTCTTTCGATAGGTATATTGCTCTGGCTGATTGGCGTGCAGCCGGCGCTCATGTTCGGTGTCTTCGGATTCCTTGGTGAATTCATTCCTAACATCGGCGCATTTCTTGTTTCCATTCCAATCCTGCTTGTTGCGTTGAGCATGGGTGCAACAAAATTCTGGCTCGCAGCCGGCGTCATTGTGCTGGTTTATCAAGTCGAACTGAACTTCCTTGTTCCGGCCGTGCTCGGCAAAGAGATGCAATTGCACCCGGTCAACATCTTGTTTTTTACATTCGCCACCGCAACGATGTTCGGGCTTCTCGGAGTAATTCTCGCCGTGCCTGCTGCGGCTCTTGTCCAAATTGTGATCGACGAATTCTATTTGCGTCCCCGCAAACTTGATCACGCCGCCCTCGATCGAGAAGCAGCAGCCTTGGTGGAAGGAAAGAATAAACCCGACTAATGCGGTGCTAGTTGATTTTTGTCATTCTCAGCAAAAGTCGAGGAATCTCTTGCTGATGAAACTTAAAGCCGCACCCGCTATCGCATTGGCGATCTTCGCCGTGACAGCGCGTGCGGAAAAGATCGCGCTCATAAACGGAACGCTGATCAACCCGGGAACTTCGCAGATAGTTCAGAATGCAACGATCGTCATCCTTCGGGATGGAAGGATCGTCATCGGCGACACGAAGATCGCGGCAGCTGGCGATACCAAAACAGTCAGCACGCTGAAAGATGCCCACGTGATCGATTGCAAAGGCAAGTTCATTTTGCCCGGCTACATCGACACACATATTCACTTCTTTCAGTCTGGAGACCTGTTCACGCGGCCGGACGTTGTCGATCTTAACAGCGTCCGCCCCTACAAAGACGAAGTCGCATGGATCAAGTCGCACCTGGACGACACGTTCACACGGTATTTGCGCAGCGGGATCACGGCGGTCGTCGATGTTGGCGGGCCATTTTGGAATTTTGAGGTGCGCAAAACCGCGAATACTGATGTGCAATTGACGATCGCCGGGCTCGCTCAAGGGAGCGTTGTTACCGCGAAAGCGCCACGAGTCGCCGTGGCCGGGCCATTGATATCGAGTGTGTCGCGACCAGAACTTGATCTCGGCGATCCGCCGATTGTGAAGATCGACACGCCTGAGCAAGCGCACGAATTCGTGCGCAAACTCGCCGCCCAAAATCCGGACCTCATTAAAATTTGGTACATCGTGGATAAAGATCATCCGGTTGATAGCTTTCGCCCGATCGTCCGCGCCACAATCGAAGAAAGTCACGCGCACAAGATTCGTGTCGCAGTACACGCGACCGAATTAGAAACCGCGCGCGCAGCGGTTGAAGAAGGCGCAGACATTCTTGTCCACAGCGTTATCGATAAACCAGTCGACGACGCGTTTGTGAAGCTATTGAAGGATCGACATATCATTTTGTGTCCGACTCTCGTGGTCTTCGAACGTTACGGCCGGACCTTTTCGCACCAGTTAAACCTGACGCCGGAGGAAAAGGCGTGGGGTAATCCGGAAGTGATCGCGTCCCTCGACGTCACCAAAATTCCCCAGAACAAATTGCCCGGTCGGATCAAGAACGCCCTGGCGAAACCGGACGAGGCACTGGATCGAATCAAGAAGACTTACGATGTCGCGCTGCCGAATTTGAAAACACTAGAAGACGCCAACGTCACCATCGCAGCAGGCACTGACGCGGGAAACATCGGCACGATTCATGGCCCCGCGCTTTTCCGCGAATTTCAACTGATGAAGGAAGCGGGCCTGACGCCGATGCAGATTCTTCAATGCGCTACCGCTAACGCAGCGAAACTTTTTGGCGGCGAAATCGGCGCTCATATCGGTAAGATCGAAAACGGCTATCTCGCCGATCTCGTCATTCTCAATTCGAATCCGCTGGACGACATCGCGCACGCTTCCGACATCGACACGGTGATCAAAAATGGCGCGGTTTATTCGATTCGATCGCTCGAGAATGCGGAGGGCAATTCGTCTGGCGCAGACGTAAACGCGCTCGCTGAAACTTACGTCAAGCTTGTCCTCGCGATGGGGGAACATGATGCGGATTACGTCGACGCTTATTACGGGCCGCCGGAATGGAAGACACAGTCCCAGGGAAAGAAATCGCTCGATGCGATCGCGGTTGAGGCGGCGCGATTGCGCGAGCAATTGGCGAAGATTCCCGATCCCACGGACGAGATGGAGCGGTTACGACGCGAATATTTAACAAAGCAATTGTCCGCCCTGGCGGCACGAGTGCACATCGTGAAAGGCGAACGCTTGAAGTTCGATGAAGAATCGCATGCGCTTTACGACGCGGTCGCGCCGACGCTGCCGGAATCGCATTTCCAGGAAATCCTCGCCAGGCTCGAGCCGAAACTTCCGGGCGAGGGAACGCTCCTGCAGCGTTACGAGAATTGGCGCCGAGCGTTCGTGATTCCGAACGAAAAACTGGACGCGGTATTCCAGCTCGCGATCAAGGCTTGCCGCGAACGAACCCTCGCGCACATCAAGCTGCCGCCGAGTGAAAATTTCACGGTCGAATACGTCACGAACAAACCATGGGGTGGTTATAATTGGTATCAAGGCAACTATCGCAGCGTTATTCAGGTCAACACCGATTTGCCGACTTACATCGACCGCGCGATCGATCTGGCCGCTCACGAGGGTTATCCTGGCCATCATGTCTACAACTCGCTGCTGGAGAAAAATCTCGTGCATGATCGCGGTTGGGTAGAGTTTTCGGTCTATCCGCTCTTCTCGCCGCAATCGCTCATTGCCGAAGGCACAGCGAACTTTGGCAGGGAGATCGTATTTACAAAACCGGAGCGGTTGGAGTTCGAGAAAAGACTGCTCTGGCCGGCGGCGGGGCTCGATCCGTCACGGGCGGAGGAATTTTATGCGGTGCAGGATTTGATGAAGGAACTGGCTTACGCCACGAACGAAGCGGCCCGGCGTTATGTGAACGGCGAAATCGATGCAAGCGCGGCCGCGACATG
>VBQB01000168.1 GCA_005887855.1 Verrucomicrobiota bacterium
GCGCAATCGCTCGGACTTGATGGTTCGGAGATTTTTTCGATTACCGGATTGTCCAATGCAATTAAGCCCGGAAAGGGGGTAACGCTCGAGATCGAAGACAAGAATCGACAAAAACGTTCCGTGCCGGTGAAGTTGCGGATCGATACCCCGATCGAAATCGATTATTATCGGCACGGCGGGATTCTGCCGTTTGTGCTGCGACAGTTGCTCGCGCGAAGCAAATAAGTGCGACCCTGAAAGCGGCTGGGGCCGCTACAAGAGAATCGATCGACGCTCGATGGTAATGGGCGAACCGTCGGCGATGAAGGCTGAGCGCGGTGGCCGATCTAAAGTTTCAGCGAATTGCTCGCCGTAAAGAGCCGCGACGTCAGCACAAAGCTCGAATTCAGCTGCGTTCCAGACTTTCCAGCGCGTGTGTTCCACTCGATATTCGCTGCAGCCCGCCCGCGCGCAGGCATAACCCCAGTAATGTTCGGTAATGAATTCGGCGTGCGAACCTGCCGGAATTGATTGTCGCTCGCCGGTGGCGCTCACCTTGAGCGATTCCCATTTCTTCCCGCGACGCCAGCTGTACTCCGCGGAGACGCGCGCTCCATCATCGACAATCGCGTGTCGCATTGGCAAGGCGACGTAGCGCTCGCCGTAAAATGCGCGGGCAATGAGCGCGATGGCGCGGCGCGGCACAAGTTCGCGGATAAAAACAACGCCGCGTCGCCACGTATCAGCCGATTTCTTGCGAACATAGAAGCGCAGATTCACTTCTTCAAAATCGCGGTGCAGCGGAACGGGAAGGCCGAGCAAGCGCGTGTCGAGAAATAGAAATCCAACAACGCTGACAAATGTTTCGTCGTTTTCATAGTCGATCTCGGTGCCGGGCGGAACAAGTGTTTCCAGGATGCGAGGATCGACAATGAAATTGAGCATGGCGAGATAACGCCAGTTGGCGGTAAGGAATGCTTTCACACGCGATTCAACAGTAAGAAAGAAGTTCCTCGACTCGAGCCCGAACGACAAATGCTCGAGTCAACCGAAGTGCCGTTTGACACGCTGAGCAAGATGCGTCGGAAGATTTTCAGCGGTCATAGACCACCGCTACAGTTCACTGCAGCAATTTTTCGAGCGATGGATCGGGCTGGGTGCCAAGCGCGGTGGCCTTGGCGTAGTGTCGCTTCGCCAATTCCTTCGCAGGGGGTCGGGCCGTGGCGAAAATGACCGCCAGGTTAAAATGCGCGTCGGCGTAATCGGGATTGTCCACGATTGCCTGAAGTATTTCCTTTTCCGCTTGTTCCTGCCGGCCCTTTTGGCTCTCAGTAATGCCGAGATAATTGTGGGCAGTAGCGCTCTTTGGATTGATCGCGAGCGACTTGGTCAACTCGGCGAGGGCGTCATCGAATTTGGATTGCTGGTAGTAGACAATGCCGAGGGTAGTGTGCGCAAACTCGTCCTCGGGCGACACCCCAAGGGCCTTTTTAAGGGTCGATTCCGCCGCCTTAAATCTGCCGGTACGAAAATAAACGACCCCGAGATTGGAAAGGGCATAGAGGTTGTTGGGACTCTTGGCCAGGATTGCCTGATATTGCTTTTCGGCCATTTGATAGTTGCCGTGCCCGAAGCTCTCTTTCGCTGCGCGTGCGATATTCTGCATCTCATCCGGCACATCCGGCTTGAAATCGCTTCGTCCATCGGTTCGGCTGGAATTACTCGTTGCCGCCTGATTTTCGTCAGGAGCTAGTTTTTCCTTTTCGTCCGGTCCAGTGATTTCAATGGAGTTTGTTGATGTCTTCTTGGCAAAGATAAAACTCGCTTTCAACGTGGGAGAATTTTCGTCTGAAATTGAGACCATCGGCTGCCGCAGCAAAGCGAGCTCTTCATCGTTCAATTTTGCGAACGGCTGCGCGAGGAATTCGATCTGTTCACTCAACGTCTCCGATTTGATCTTTAATTTCTCCAACTCCGCCAACATCAGTTTCTTTGCCTGATAGCGGCGCGCTTCCTCTTGCCGTTCGCGGACAACGATGTTTCGCAATAATTCGTTTTCATTAACCAGCCGTGCCGTTTCCTCGGCATTTCCGCCGCTGACGTTCGCTTTTTGCACTTGAGCGCCGGCATCATCCAGCTGGACCCAGAGCTCGGCAACTCTCGCTTCGAAATATTGATTTTGTTTCCGACTTTCAGCCAATTGTTCCTGAAGTTGCACGATCTGCCGTTTTACATCGATGAATTCCCGTTCGTTTTTTGGCTTATCCTCACCAAATTCTCGCGCGCTTTTTTCTGCATTGGCCAGTTTCTGCTTTAGATCGCTATTCTCGGCCACGAGCGTCTGCACGCGTTCTTCCGCTTCCCTCATTCCTTTCAACTCGGTGAGCGCTCCATCCCGTTCCTGTGCAAGAGCGGCGATTTGCTTATTCTCTTCAGCAACCTTCGCATAGCTGTCATCTTTCTGCTTTTCCGCTGTCGTGCGCGCCTCTTCGGCGGACGCGAGCGCATCTTTCAAGCGAGCGATCTCGGCGCTCAATTCCTGCTGCTCTTTCGTCTTACTATCGACAGACCCCTGGAGTGCTTTCAATGATTCCTGAGCGTGGGCGAGTTGATCGCGAACCTGGTGCTCCGTCGTCTTGGATTTCTCGATTTCGCCTTGCGCTTTCTCAAGCTTGTAACTTGTTTCCTGCAGGCGAGCGTTCGCGATTTCCTTTTCTTTTCGCGCCGTCTCGAGCTCACTGCGCACTTTTTCAAGTGCCCCTTGCGTTTGATCGACGTTATCACGCAGCTTGCTGGTCGTCTCTTCGATCGCCTCTTCGCTCGGGTCTTGGAGAATCGTTTCGGTTACTCGCGGCGCTACGACGTCGGGGCCGGGTTCAGACCAGCCCTCGGGTTCAGGAAGCGACGTGGCAACTTCTGGTAAGCGACTTGCACCAGCCGTCAGATCATTTTGCGTCGAAAGCTTGTCCTGAATTCGCAAGATGCTCTCGCTGATTTTACGGCCGCGATATTCCACAATGGCGGGCTGCCAATCGACATGCGCCTCACGCAACTCCTCGATAAGACTCCCCGCGAATCGATATTTCGCCAAGGCGGTCTTGAGCTGGTGGTCGTGCTCTAGTTTTTCACCTTGCTGGGCAGTCAGATAGGCTTTCAGAAAAATTTCGCTCGGATCATCTTGCTGTGCCGAAAGAAGACTGGTCGCCACGAGGAAAAATAAGCTGGCGAGCAAAACGGAACTGGTTCGCCTCATACGCTGATGAGGTGGCATCATTATCCGCCGGCAGGTAGATTTTGGTTCCACCGGCGTTGAGAATTAGGGTAGCCATGCTGAAAAAGCGAGTCCTTTGTTTGCAAAAAGAGATTCGAATTTTAGAATCTTGTTTCCGCGTCAGTGATGGTGGCCGTAGCTCAATGGTAGAGCCCCAGATTGTGGTTCTGGTTGTTGCGGGTTCGAGTCCCGTCGGCCACCCTTTTTGCCAGAATGTAATAGTGACCGGTGAGTAGTGACTAGTGAATCTTCCGTACAATTCACCAATCGCTTGTCTCCATTCACCAGTGAAGTGTCTGTAGCTCAACCGGATAGAGCATCTGACTTCGGATCAGAAGGTTGGGGGTTCGAATCCCTCCAGGCACGCCATTGGCAATCAGCGACTTATGCGAATTTTCACCAAGTAGGCAAAAAAGTGGTTTGCCACTTGCTTGCCACTTAAGGCGAAAGGTGACTCCAAATGGCGACCTTTCTTTACGGCTTGCCGGTGCGCCGCTAGGAGTCGAAAACGAAAAGGTCGGCAACCGGGAACGACTGACAGCGTTTTTCGAACTTGAACAAGTCATCCGCAATGACACTGATTGAAATCAGGCCGCGTCAACATGGTGTCAACGATTGCCTTTGCTTATGAGCAGCAACGAGTCCTTCGGAAAATTCCGCGTGATTTAGTTTCGGCCGGGCTTGAAAAATCAAACCCGGCTGCGTGGCGGTGGCGTTTCTCTTGCGGGCCGTGGCCGCACTGGTGTTGCGACCGGCCGTCGTGTCGTGAGCAAGCGAGGTGCAAAGTGGTCCGCCAGGCCTAACTCGACGCGGCGACCGGCGGGATTAAAGTCGCCCTCAGCGCGTTTCCGTAACTGGCGCCGGGGAGGACCTTTCAGACGGCGAGGACGTCGTCGCTACGTTCTTTTTGATCAGGTACCAAAGCATTGTCGCGAGCAGGACGGACATCAACTTCGCGCGCCAGTTTTCCAGGGTCAGTCTGGCGCGCAGGACGGAGAGCAACTTCGCCCGCCAGTTTTTCGAGGTCAGTCTCTTCATAATTGCTGTGCAGAACGCCAATCCCTCCGATTATGTAAAAGATGTTTCTGCTCATGCCGGCGACTAGTATCAGATCGCGTGTGCGATGGTCAACATTTACTCGAACTTAGCAGCCATCACGCGGCAGAGAGCGTTCGTAGACATCTAATCCTTTCTCCGGTGCTTTTGTTTGGATTGCTGCGGATGCGCGTCACGAACTAGGCGAACAAACGCGCTGTGCACGTTCTTGCGTGCAGCGACGAGGCGACGCCACTCGTGATCGATTGTTCTCGTGACTCGCAGCGCCGGACCGACTTGGTACTGGGGCCGTGCCCGACGCGGGCCCCGCTCAGCGATTGGTCGCGACGCAACCTTAGCCTTTCGAATGTTCGGGATCGCCCGCGGCGGTGGCGATGCATCTCCCAAATCGAAGTTGAACTCGGTCGTTTCCGCAAGAGCTGGTGCGACAAACGGCGTAGCGACGAGCGAAGCGCCGACAGCCTTCTCAGCCAGGTTGCCTGCCTGCTCAGCGAGCTCCCCCGCCTGCTGAGTTACCTTGCCCTGCTGGCACAAACCCAAAACAAGCGTAACGAGAGCAACCGCGGCTTGCTCGACACGAGAGCACAGGGAGCGCACGAGATACCAGACACTAGAAGCCTTCACCAGCAGCCAACTCTGGAATTGAGCAGCGGCGGTGCTTACAGGCAATAAGAGCAGCGAAGGAAAATTGAAGCCAGCTTTCGTGGTGAGATGGCTGAAGGTTTCGGCGAGCTCGGGATCGCGCGCGATCGCCGTTGCCCACCAATCGAGCATCCGACGCTGATTTTCTTCCAGTGCTGGCATCGAATCAGTCTTGGTGCCGTCGAGTAGATCCGCGA
>VBQB01000421.1:0-1404 GCA_005887855.1 Verrucomicrobiota bacterium
AAATCGCAAACGGTGGCCGCCACGGCTCTTTGAAATCGCCCGCGGTGCTCGTCCGTCGCAATCACGCTGCCTGCTGCATCGAAAACTCGAACGGCAGTATCCGGCCCGATTTTTATTGACCCTGATTGGCGCCATCACCAGTCTCGCGGGATTGGAGCAGTCGCACACAACTAAAAAACAGTAAACAAGAGAACCACAAAAAACACTCAATATGAATAAATCCCTTATTCTCTTTGTTAGTATCGCGGTATGTACGGCATTCACGGCGCTCTGCCGGGCGCAAAGTGACGCGCCCTACACCGAAGGGCCTGTTTGGACAGTAACGATGGTCAAAGCCAAAGCCGGTATGACCGATCAATACCTCAAGGGCCTCGCCAAGACCTTCAAAGGCGCGATGGACGAAGCGAAAAAGCAGGATCTCATCATGGATTACAAAATCCTGCTCGGTCCAGCCGCCACGCCGCAAGATTTCGACATCCTGCTTATGGTGGAATCGAAAAACATGGCCGCGCTCGACGGCTTGCGTGAGAAGACCGATCCGATCGCCAGAAAAATCGAGGGGACACCAGATCAACAGCTCGCCACACAGACGAAACGTCTGGAAATTCGCGAAATCCTGGGCAGCAAAAACATGCGCGAAATTACGCTGAAATAGCTAAACGCAGCCTGATTGATCAGTCACGTGCTCTATCGGCGGCGTCAGCCGGTGGTCACGCTTACGGCTCTTTGAACTCGCCAGCGTGCTCGTGCGTCTCGATAACCTTGCCAGCCGCGTCGAAGACGCGAATCACATCATATGACCGGCTGTAAAACTTGGCGTAGCCCGGCTTAGAGCCGCTATTTGAGAAAATAAACGTCCGGCTTGTCGCTTACTCCGGCCTTCTCCATGGCCTGGCGTAGATCGTCCGAAGCAGTGAATGCTTTCGCCTTATCGACATCCTCCACTGAGAAAAGCAGCAACACTTCATTTGGTTCGTCGGCGTTGCGGAAAAGATGTTCCTCCTTTAGTCCGGCCCTCTGCCGCGCCGACAGGTGCGCGTCATAGACCGGTTTCCATTTAGCGAAATCAGAGACTTTGTGACGAACTAACATATGCATTATGATTGATCTCCTTCTGTTACTTGTTCTATTCGGCCCAGAAGCCAAAAGAGTCAACGCCGTGCCAGTTTTAGCGGCCTCGTACGTGACGTTAATCTAGCGTTTTTATTCCGCGTTTATTAAACTTCCGCCGATGGAAGGGAGCACGGGAATTTCTGACGCCATGAGCATAGATTTTGACTCATCAAAATCTATGCTGTCAACGGAATTCTCCTACTGAATGAAACTCGCCCAGGGTGAGGTGGAGGTGATGATGCTGACACCTGTTTTGTTCAGTTCCACGATTCGGGCCGGCAAATCTCAAGT
>VBQB01000421.1:1420-3152 GCA_005887855.1 Verrucomicrobiota bacterium
CAGGAAACAGCCGACACATGCCGGAAATGCAAAAGACGTGTGTTTGAGATTACACCGTAACAGCTTCCCTTCCAGAAATCACGGGTTAGGGACATTATGGAATTTTTTCGAGGACTATGAATAAATGACGCCGAAAAACGGGGTGCATATTGGTGACGCTCACCGCGGCGACTAGTGTGCGCGACTTTTTTGCTTGACAAGCTGGCCCGATTTTTTCCAAACTCGACGCCGTTAAACGGATTCGAATCAGGCGGAGGACATTTCCCCGCTAGGTTCTTTCGCCCCTTCCGGACCCGCAATCCCAGAATCAACTCAGCGGGGCAAAGAAGGGAAGAACCATGAATCCATTAATTCAACTACGAAAGACAACTCCAGTATTTCTCATCGCCCTCGCCAGCTTTGCGCTCTCGCCGCTGGCCCGAGCGGCTTGTGGAAAACCCGACGGAGGCTGCGATGGTCGAAACACCGCCGAGGGTGACGGTGCCCTTTCTCACCTTCAAACGGGCATCCAAAACACGGCGAATGGGTTCGAAGCACTCTCTATGAACACAATCGGTAACTTTAACACTGCCGTCGGTGCGGGTGCGCTCCATCAAACCGTAAGCGCCGAGTTTAACACGGCTACTGGGTTCCAAGCACTCTTGAAGAACACAGGCGGTTTCTTCAACACGGCCACGGGTGCGGGTGCGCTCCATGAAAATATAGGCGGCTTCGCCAACACCGCTACTGGTCTTAATGCGCTCCGCGAGAACCAGACAGGCAATCACAACACGGCCACGGGTGACAGTGCGCTAGGAAGGAACACAGATGGTAGCGAGAACACGGCCAACGGTGCGGGTGCGCTCTTTCTCAACACCGCAGACAACAACACGGCCATCGGCGTTAACGCTCTCTATCACAACACCACCGGCGGGGACAATACCGCGATTGGTCACTCGGCGCTCAACAAAAACGGCGAAGACCTCATCACGGACAGGGTGGGCGACCATGATAGCATAAGTGACGACAACACCGCCATTGGTGCAGGCGCACTCAGTGCGCTTAACAATATCGATGGAAACAACACCGCGTGTGGTGTGGGCGCACTCTCACATCTGGAACATGGCGAAAACAACACAGCGATCGGTCATAGCGCGCTCGACGGTGTCCCACCCCGGCGTCCTGGTGAAGAGGTTGCGTTCAGCGACAACACGGCCGTCGGTGTTAGCGCGCTCCAGAACAACAGCGGCGGCTCCAACACGGCTGTCGGGAAGGAGGCGCTCCTTAATAACACCACCGGCGACGACAACATAGCCTTGGGCGCCGGCGCTGGCGGCCCGCTCATGACGGGGAGTCAGAATATTTATATCGGCAGCACGGCAAAGGCTGCTAACGAGAATTTTAAGATCCGCATCGGCAGCCTTAATCCGACACTTGTGAATACGTTTATCATTGGCATTAGCGGGACTCCCGTTGTGGGCGACACAGTTGTAGTTAACATAGACGGCCAGCTCGGCACGGAAATGTCGGCGGCACGGTTCAAAAAAGAGATCAGGCCAATGGACAAAACCAGCGAAGCAATCCTGGCCCTTAAGCCAGTGAGTTTCCAGTACAAAAGTGATAGCAAGGCGACACAGCGATTTGGCTTGATTGCTGAGGACGTGGCGAAGGTGAATCCGGACTTAGTCGTCCGCGATCGAAAAGGGGAAATCTACAGCGTTCGTTACGAGGCGGTGAACGCGATGTTGCTCAA
>VBQB01000169.1 GCA_005887855.1 Verrucomicrobiota bacterium
CTTCGTCACACAGAGTGTCCCCCGTGGTGATATTCTTAATGCCGACGATTGCGGCAATATCGCCCGAGTAGCATGTCTCAATGTCCTCGCGTTTATCCGCCTGGATTTGGATTAGCCGCGAAATGCGTTCGCGTTTGTTCGTGCGCGGATTGTAAACCGTGTCGCCTTTCGAAAGTGTGCCGGAATAAACACGAAAGAAGACAAGCTTGCCGACAAACGGATCGCTCCAAAGCTTGAAGGCGAGCGAACAAAAATTGCCGTTGTCATCGGTCGGCGCTTCCATCGGCTCACCGCTATCTGGATCCTGACCTTTCGCTGGCGGAATATCGAGCGGGCTCGGCAGATAGTCGACGACCGCATCGACCAGGTACTGCACGCCTTTATTCTTGAGTGCAGAACCGGCAACGACCGGCACAAACTTATTCGCGATAGTTTGGCGTCGAATGCCGGCCTTCAATAGTTCCGGGGTCACCGGTTTCTCTTCGAGCACCGCTTCCGCGACTTCGTCATCGAGATTTGAAATTTGTTCGACAAGGTCGGCGTAGGTTTTATCGACAAGGTCGACATACTCTTTTGGAACATCGGCAAGTTCATATGTCGAACCAAGCTGATCGCTGTCCGAATAAATGACCGCTTTCTTATTAATAACGTCGATCTGGCCTTTGAACTGATCTTCTTTGCCGAGCGGAAGCAAAACCGGCCAAGCGTTCGCGCCAAGTTTTTGGCGCATGCTGTCGATCGACATCTTAAAGTCAGCACCGACGCGGTCCATCTTGTTGATGAACCCAATGCACGGGACATTGTATTTCGTCGCCTGCCGCCAAACCGTTTCTGATTGCGGCTGCACGCCTGCCACGGCGTCGAAGACCGCAATCGCTCCATCGAGCACTCGGAGCGAACGCTCGACTTCCGCGGTGAAATCGACGTGACCTGGCGTGTCAATAATGTTGATGCGCTGCTTGATTCCTTCGAAAATTTTGTAGACGCCTTCTTCTTTCCGTTGCGTCCATGCGCAGGTCGTCGCCGCAGACGTGATCGTGATGCCGCGTTCGCGCTCCTGTTCCATCCAGTCGGTTACGGTGGTGCCTTCGTGCACCTCACCAATTTTGTGGATCATGCCGGTGTAAAACAGAACGCGTTCGGTCAGCGTCGTCTTGCCAGCGTCAATGTGCGCAGCAATTCCGATATTCCGCGTGCGCTCGAGCGGAAACTTACGATCCGGCGAATTCGGATTTTTCGTGGCAGGCTTTTGTTCGAGCGTAGCAGGCATGGTCTTTACCAGCGGAAATGCGCAAACGCGCGGTTTGCTTGCGCCATTTTATGTGTGTCTTCGCGCTTCTTGATCGCGTTACCCTGGCCGGAAGCCGCGTCTTTGATCTCATGCGCCAGCGCCTCGGCCATCGGCACGCCGCGGCGATTATCCGCGTACTGCACGATCCAACGCATGGCCAGCGAGACTTGACGCGCCGGCGCGACTTCCATCGGCACTTGATAAGTCGCGCCACCCACACGCCGCGATTTTACTTCCAGACGCGGCCGGACGTTTTCCAGCGCCTTGTTTAAGACTTCAAGCGGATCGACCGAATCACGCGCAACCGCCGGACTCCCGTAGCGGGAATCGACGCGCTCCTCTTTTTTGTAAACTTTCCGCCGCCGTGACATTGTCGATTTTCCTATCCAAAATTATTTCTTCGCTGCGCCTTCTTTTGCCGCGGGTTCCTTGGCGCCGCCGCCACCTCCACCGGCCCCGCCTTTCGGACGCTTCGCACCGTATTTTGAACGGCTGCGCCGGCGTCCGTCAACACCAAGCGAATCGAGCGTCCCGCGCACAATGTGGTAGCGCACGCCCGGCAAATCTTTCACACGCCCTCCGCGCACGAGCACGATTGAGTGCTCCTGTAAATTGTGCCCCTCGCCCGGAATGTAGGCAATCACTTCCTGACCGTTCGTCAAGCGCACTTTCGCCACTTTGCGCAGGGCAGAATTAGGCTTTTTCGGCGTGCGCGTCATCACCTGCACGCACACACCCCGCCGCTGCGGGCAGTCGGCCAGAGCCGGTGACTTCGATTTCACCAACACCTTGCGGCGTCCTTTTCGAATCAGCTGATTAATGGTGGGCATTTTCTCTAAACAAAGCGCCGCCCAAAATCGTGATTCGGGCGACAAAAAACCCGCTCAGGTCACGCAATTTCCTCTCACGCGCCTGTGCGGTAGACGCTGAATATAGAGGGAAATTCCAGAGCTGCAAGAATATTTTCCTGGTTCCATTGTCATTCCGAGCGAAGTCGAGGAACCTCACTTTTTAACCGAAATGTTTGAGCTTCTTGCACAAGAGTCCCAATCGAAGGCGCGACGTGGACAGTTGACGACAGAACACGGCGTAATCGACACGCCGGCATTCATTCCAGTGGGAACCCAAGGCAGCGTAAAAGCGATCAGCCCGCGCGAGCTGCGCGAGTTGGATGCGCAGATTATTCTCGGAAACACTTATCACCTGTTCGTTAGACCAGGAATCGATGTCATCCGGCATTTTGGCGGACTGCATCGCTTTATGAATTGGAACGGACCGATCCTCACCGATAGCGGCGGTTACCAGATTTTTTCGCTCGCGAAATTACGCAAGATCACCGAGGACGGCGTTGATTTTCAAAATCACGTCGATGGGACGCCCGCGTTTATCACTCCAGAGATCGCGATGGAAATTCAAGCAACTCTCGGCAGCGACATCGCGATGGTGCTCGACGAATGCGCTCCGTATCCCTGCGAATACGAGTATGCGGCGCGCAGCGCGGAAATGACCACGCGTTGGGCGAGACGATGCAAAAGATGGAGAGAAGAAAACATCGAACATCGAACATCGAACATCCGACATCGAACGACAGAGCCTGAGCAATCCGCAATCCCAAATCCGCAATCCGGCATCGAGCGGCAGCTTCTCTTCGGTATCGTGCAAGGGGCGACATTTGAAGACCTGCGCAAATCGAGCGCGCAAACGATTGTCGATCTTGATTTCGATGGCTACGCAATCGGCGGGGTGAGTGTGGGCGAACCGGAAGAGGAAATGATGCGCGCCGTGGAATCTGCCGAGCCGTTTTTGCCAAAAAATAAATTGCGTTATGCGATGGGCCTCGGCACGCCACCACAGCTGCTCGAAATGATCGCGCGCGGAATCGACATGTTCGATTGCGTGCTACCAACTCGCCTGGCGCGTAATGGAACGGCCTTTACCGCGGACGGCACGATCAACCTAAAAAATGCGGAGTTTGCGTTGGATAAGAAACCAATCGAAGAAAACTGCGCCTGCCCGAGCTGTCGCGAATTCGTCCGCGGTTACATCCGTCATCTCATCAAGGCCGAAGAGATCCTCGGACTGCGCTTGATCACGCTGCACAATTTGCATTTCTATCTCGACCTGATGAAACAAGTGCGCGACACGATTGAGAACAAAACGTTCGATGGATTTCGCAAGAGCTTTGTCTCGAATTACAGAACGCGCGTTGTCGATCTCGGATCAGGGTGATCTAGAAGATTGGCTCGTTCGCGCCCGCTCAGTCGGCCGTCAGCCTACCCATCTGTCTCGCAGCTTCCTCAAGCCGCCCCACTTGCTGGGCTTCGCTCGGGTTAGTTTCTTGATCGGGATGACAGAGAAAATTTGCGATTAGCTTTTATCGAACTGCGCGGCTAGACGTTTTGGTGCGACGTTATACCACGCCATTTCGAGCGCGCGCCGAACGGTTGCGCTGTTTGCGCGCTGAAGTTGGACAAGCGTCCAACCTTTACGGCCCCAAGCGCCGACGGCAGGCCCGAAACAGGCAGGTTCAGCCGTTATGAGTAATTTCTGCTGCTCGATTGTGAGCTTAAGCGCGCCGCGATTCAGCCTCGGCGGGTGCAGCGTGGCGAAGATTCTTCCACGCACGCGAAAATCGACATTGCAAACTGAACTGCTTTTGCCTAGGCTGCTTGATCGCCGACAGAAGCTAAAACATGCGTTACATACGGCTCGCGCTCCAAGAGATATTCGTCGTCCTCTGGATAGTAGCGCGACTCGCTCGTAGTCGGCACCCGCAAAAGCTCGAATCGCGTCAAAAGGTTCCCAAAATGTAGTCAGCACGAAATGCGTGATTGGGCCCTCGGTTCTACGGAACACGTAGACATCGCGATTTCCGGCGTCGCTCGATAGTCGGCAAGACCTGTGCGTAACAAATAACGGTAGTACGCATCTGCCTTGCTCGTAGGTACGCGTCCATGCCAACTGCACGCGATCATCGGCGAGCATTAATGATAATTGCCCTGCCAAGCTGCGTCATTGTCGCGACGATCCCACGCCACGTCGTTGAGTCAACATATAGCCGACCAGCCCCAGGACGGCAGGGTTGATTAATGGATTGCAGCGGAGGCTTTCGTGCTTAAGGTGCGCTCTCCGATTCTTGATATGCTTCACATGTTCCTGGCTCAGGCACAAAGCGCGGCCCCTCCAACGAGCCCGGGCGGCGGCATCGGATTTTTTGTGCCGTTCATTTTCATCTTCATCATCATGTATTTTGTCATGTTCCGGCCGCAGAAAAAGCGCCAGGAACAGCAACAGAAATTAATGGCCAGTCTAAAGACCGGGGACCGCGTAGTGACCAGCGCTGGCATTCACGGCCTTATCTCCAACGTAAAAGACGCCACGGTAATTGTGAAAGTGGCTGACAACGTAAAGATCGAGATGGAAAAATCAGCCGTTACAACGGTCTTAAAATCAGCGGAGAGTTGAATGAAGTTGAAACGTTAGACGGTTGAACCGATGGCCCAGTCGAAAATCGAAAATCAAAAATCAAAAATGTAATGACTCCCGCATTTACATTTTTCATTGGACTAGCCATGCTGGTCCTCTTCGGCTGGTATTTCGCGACCGATCAGGGCCTGCGAAAGCGTCTGCTCGCATTAACGCTGACCGCCTTGCTCGTCGCGTTCAGCATTGTCACGATCTGGCCCCCCGAGAAAAAGATCGCGCTTGGCCTCGACATTCAAGGTGGCACCTCCTTTCTCATCCGGCTCGTACCCAGCGATAAGACGATCAACAAAGGCATGCTCGAGCAGGCCGTCGAGGTCATCCGAAAGCGCGTCGATTACTTTGGCGCGAGCGAACCGATTATCAGTCCGGTCGGCAACGATCGCATTCTCGTCCAAATCCCGGGACTCGACACTGCAAAAATTCAGGAGGCCCGGGATCAACTTTCGCGCGTCGCGAAGCTCGAGTTTCGCCTGGTTTATCCAGATGAAGGGCAACGCCTGAAAAAGATCGACGCTGGCCAGGACGTGATCCCGCCGGAGTACCGTATCGAGGCTTACAAACACGCTGCCGAAGGGAATGAAAAACCAATAGAGGAACGTTTGCTGGTAAAAAAGAAAGCCGACCTCGGCGGTGACCGGGTTTCAGGATCGAACGCTTACTACGGCAACGAGGGCTGGACCGTGCAGCTGAAGTTCGACAGCGAAGGCGCCAAGAAGTTCGGTCAGATCACCGAGCAATACAAAGGCCACCGCTTCGCAATTGTTCTCGATGGCCTCATTCAATCTGCGCCGGTCATTCGCGATGCGATCTATGGCGGCGACGCTGTCATCACCGGAAAATTCTCGGAAGAGGAAGCGCGCGGTCTGGCTAGCGTGCTCGAGAACCCCTTGCAAACACCGGTGAGCATCGAGGAGGAGCGCAGCGTCTCGCCCACCCTCGGGATGGATTCGATTCGCGCAAGCATTCTCGCCGGCTTGGTTGGCCTCGTGATCACGCTCGTCTGCGTGGCGATCTATTACAAAATTCCCGGCCTCGTCGCGAATCTCGCACTCTTGATAAACATCGTCCTGCTTATCGGCGCGCTGACGATGTTTCACTTCGTCCTCACATTACCGGGAATTGCTGGCATTATTTTGACGATTGGCCTTTCGGTGGATGCGAACGTGCTCATTTACGAACGATTGCGCGAAGAAATGGCTCTCGGAAAATCGCTCAAGGTCGCAGTAAAAGCGGCCTACGAGAAAGCTTTTAGTTCCATCTTTGACGCCAACGTGACGACCCTAATCACGGCGGCGATTCTGTTTTGGAAGGCGAGCGGCCCGGTCAAGGGCTTCGCCATCGCCCTTACCCTTGGCATTTTGGCCTCGTTGTTCACGGCCCTCATCGTCGGCCGAAACTGTCTCGGCTGGTTTGTCGATACGGGAAAGTTGAAGCGCATCTCGATGTTGCATTTGATTTCATCGAAGAACATCAATTTCCTCGGCAAAGGCTTTATCGCGTGCATGTGCTCGCTCGCGCTGCTCTCGGCCGGCGGGATGGCATTTTATATGCGCGGCGATCGTAACTTCGGTGTCGATTTTCGCGGTGGCGACCTGATCACATTGAGCGCGCCGAGTAAGATCGACATCGGACAGGTGCGTAATGCCCTAAAGCCAATCGGATTTGCCGACGCATCAATTCAGGAGTCCGCCCAAGGCGGCAAGAGTTACATCACTATCCGCACTCCGTTGAACACAAGTGACAAAGTGGAAAAGCAAATCATCCAGGCGAACCCAAGCGCCGGCTTTAACGTGGAAGGCTCGGAGCGCGTCGGCGCGCTCGTCGGCGGTGAGCTCGCGAAGAGCTCTCTGATCGCGCTTGGTCTCGGCATTCTCGGCATCTTAATTTTTGTAACCTTCCGCTTTGAACTTTCCTTCGCGGTTGGTGCGATTGTCGCTCTCTTGCACGACGTGCTGATCACGGTCGGCATGTTCTCGCTGCTTGGCCGCGAGCTGACCCTGACGATGGTCGGCGCCGTCCTAACGATCGCTGGTTATTCCATCAACGACACCATTGTCGTTTACGATCGGATCCGGGAAGGACTGGCCAGTGGACGGCGTGGGTCCATCGAACAGATCATGAACGAAAGCATCAACCAGACGCTCAGCCGCACGATTCTTACAAGCACGGTGACGCTTATCCCCATTTTGTGCTTATTTTTCTTTGGCGGCGCGGTGCTGCGCGACTTTTCCCTCGCCATCATTATCGGCGTGGTCGTCGGCACTTACTCCTCGATCTTTATCGCCTCGCCCATTGTTCTCTGGTGGACCCGTGCTCGCGGTGGGAGCGCCACCGCCCTCCGGCGAGAAGTCACCCAAAAGGCGACTGCAGCCAACCCGCTCGCGCATTAGGGCGCAAATCGTTTGCCTTTCCCATTCCGGCGCGCCGCGGCGGCAGGGGCGGCATTCTGCGATGGGAGATCACCGACAGTGACCACGGCTAACCTCTTGCCTTGCGCGGCAGGGGCAATTTTCGCAAAAGTTGACGAGGTGGCCTCGCCCGCGTAGGCTCGGCCCCGTCAGCCACCCAATTTCTAAACCGAGGACAGGAGTGATTATCGATGCCAGAAGTGATCGTTCGTAAAGGTGAACCGGTCGATCGCGCGTTAAAGCGGCTCAAAAATAAGCTGGATGCGGAGGGCATTCTCGAGGAAGTCCGGCGCCTGCGCGCGTTCGAGACGCCCTCGCAAAAAAGCCGCCGCAAAGCAAAAGCCAACGCCAAACGTGGTCGAACGAAGTTCCGATTCAACCCCTCCTAACAATTTGATTTCGGATTTCGGCTTCCGGAACTCGACGTTCTAACTTTATTGGTTGGCAGGCTTGTCCGCCGAGAAAAACTTGCGGATTGCTTGCACTAATCCGTCGATGTCGTGGCGACGCGCTTCGATATCTATGTTCAAGCCGTGATCGCGCGCAGTCTTTGATGTGATCGGGCCGATGCTCGCGACTTGCATTCCCTTCGGCCACGTTAGCCCAAGCGCGACAAAATTTTCCACCGTTGAAGAGCTGGTAAACGTGATCAGGTCGGCGCCTTCTTCCAGTAGCTGCCGGCGTGCGCCGGTAATGTCACGGGTCTCCGGTACCGTGCGATAGGCGAAGCCTTCGTCCACAATTGCTCCCAAAGCTGAGAGCTGTTTTGGAAGCACATCCCGCGCCTTTTCTGCGCGCACCAGCAGAATCCGCAAATTCTCGACGTCGCCCTGTTTCTGAAACTCACGCACGATCGCTTCCGCAACGAATTCCTCCGGCTGAAGATCGACATGCAGATGAAAGTCTTTCACCCGCTGCGCCGTAGCCGGGCCGATGGCTGCGATCCGCGCCGCGCCGATCTCGCGGGCGTCGTCATAGAGCTTGAAGAAAATTTCGAAGAACGCTTCGACGCCATTCGCGCTCGTGAAAACGATCCAGTCGTAAGCGTGCGCGTCCTGCACCAACTCCGCGAAGGCGCGCAAATCGCTCGGAGGTTCGATTCGGATCGTCGGCAGTTCGATCACGTGGGCGCCGAGGGCGCGCAGCTTGTTGCTTAACGCGCTCGCCTGTTTGCGCGTTCGCGTAACGACGATCCGTTTTCCCGAAAGCGGCCGCTTCTCATACCAATTCAGGTCTTTACGCAACTTGACAACTTCACCGAATACCGCCACGGCTGGCGCCTCGAAGCCTCGGTCGATAGCGCGTTGGGCAATGTCCTGAAGAGTTCCGGTGAGCGTTTCCTGACGGCCAGTAGTAGCCCAACGAACGAGCGCCACCGGCAAATCCGCACGCACGCCTTGCTTGAGCATTTCGCGCGTAATTGCTTCAAGACGTTCCACACCCATCAACATCACTTGGGTGCCGCCGAGTTTCGCCAGCGCCGCGTAATCGATCGCGCTTTCAGGCTTCGCTGGATCTTCGTGGCCAGTAAAAAATGTAACGTGCGAATTCTCCGCGCGATGCGTCACTGGAATTCCCGCGTAGGCCGGTCCGGCAATTGCCGACGTTACCCCGGGCACGATTTCAAATTCAATTCCTGCGTCAACGACTGCCTTTGCCTCTTCCGCGCCGCGTCCAAAAACAAGTGGATCGCCGCCCTTCAATCGAACGACCTGTTTCCCTCCGTCCGCTTTTTCGACCAATAACGCGTTGATTTCTTGCTGACTCAGCGTGTGCTCACCCGCCTTTTTGCCAGCGAAAATCAATTCCGAGTCGGCTCGGGCCCAGCCGAGCATTTCCGCATTTGCAAGGTGATCGTAGACGATCACATCCGCCTGCTCAATGCATTCCTTGGCCCGCAATGTCACCAAACCGAGATCGCCCGGACCTGCTCCAACGAGATAAACCTTTCCGTTCTCGTCTTTGCTCTTGCTTTTACTCCTGCTCTCCATTGATCTGTCGCACCAGTTCCGCGGCGATACGCTCGCCATCGTCGTCGCGCTCGCTTTCCACTTTGCCTGCGCGCGGCACCCTCGAACCGTGCTTAAAAACCTGCGCGCGTAATTTCATGATGTCGTTCTCAATTGTCGCCAGCACGCCAACCGGCGATTGGCAGTCACCTCCTAACAGACGCAGGAATTCTCGCCATCAGCACGGATTTGAAGGGCGATAATCCCTTGCCCGCCTGCGGGAAGAAAGATTTCGCGCGGAAGAATCTCAATAAAGAACTGCCGGCCTTCGAAACTGATTTGGTTCTGCGCCAGCGAGAGTCCAAGCCGCTCAAGTCCGGCGCGGGCGAGCACGATCGCATCCCAATCGTTCTCCGCGAGTTTGCGCAAGCGAGTTGGCACATTGCCGCGAAGATCGACGATCTTGAGGTCCGAACGTTTGCAGGAAAGCTGATGTTTCCTTCGCACACTACCGGTCGCGATGGTCGCACCTTCCCGAAGCGAGGTTAAACCGCCCGGCTGTTTCGCAACCAACACGTCATCCATTGGTGCACGCGGAAGAACCGCTGCGATCTCTGCGCTCGGGTTCGTTTCGCTCGGCAAATCTTTCGCACTGTGCACTGCAACATCAACATCCCCGGAGAGGAGGGCTCGCTCGATTTCTGCGGTAAACAGTCCTTTTCGTCCCTGGCGCATGTCTCCAGTTTTCGGGTGCGATTCATCACCGCCGGTCCGAATGATTTTCGTTTCGATCGCAAGATCCGGCCATTTCTCGCGCAATTGCTCCTCCACCATCCGCGCTTGGGCTCGAGCCAGTTCGCTGCCGCGCGTTCCGATTACGATCTTATTGACCATCCCGACAATGTAGCGTCGGTATTCTGTAGGGGAAGCCGCTGGCTTCCCTCGTCACAATTCCGAGGTGCGCAGCGGAGTTTCTCCCAACGCTCGATGGTCGGTACTCGGCGTTTTACAATTTGATTTACGGGAAATCGATTTACCAAAATCCGCGACATGTTCGGCGATGATTGCTTCCGCGACGCTAATTTGCTGGCGTCTAAGCGCAAGCGATTGCTCCGCGACCGATTGCAGGGAATCGATGTCGTAAAGATAAACGCCCTCCATTTCA
>VBQB01000079.1 GCA_005887855.1 Verrucomicrobiota bacterium
AGCACAGGCTGCCAGCCTGTAGTTGCCGGCAACATTTTTGCAGACGTAATGCTGAGATAACGCAGGAATCGCCCGCTCTCGGCAAGCTGCCGAGACCTGCAGGCTAGTAGCCTGCGCTCCCCACACAAAGAATCTCAGGTCGCATCGCGCTTACTTCACAATCTTTAGCTTGACCGTCTCCACCAAAACGTCATCTACATAGAACTCCGCGCGATAATCGCCAGGCGGCCAGCCTTCGTCTGGCCGCGACAGCGTAAATGCTCCGTGAGCCGTTGGGCTTTCGGCGACCGTCGAAGCTTCGTCCACCTTGTAGTCCGAGTCAGCATCGTTGCCAATGTTCTCAGCGATCCAGACTGCGCGCACCTTTGCGCCTTTCCGCAAGCGATAGCCCTGCCAGCGCGCGTAAATCTGAGATGTATCCGATGAAAATGTTGTGGCCGGCTTACCAAACCGCCCAGTGGCAAGGCTCACGGAAAGTTTCTTCGGCGTTGCGTCCGATTCAACCTCCGGTCTCTCTGCAATTTTCGGCCGTCCCGCCAGCTCGAGGGAAATACGCTCGACCAAATCGCCGCGCGTGTTGCGCATCGTTGTGACGTCCTTAACGATTCCTGTCCCAGCTACAAACCACCGATCAATCGTCATTAGGCTGGGCGACGTTTGCTCTCCGTGAATCCGGAGCGCGTGAAATTCTCCCGCTGGCACCTCGACATCTTCTTCTCCGGTCACGTCGTAATGCTGGTGCACTTTCATATCGCCGGCCTGTCCATCGAAGTTCCAGCTCGTCCCACGCTTAAGCGGAGTGGCGATCATCGTCTGCGGCGGATCAAGTTTAATCATTTCGCCGTCCACGTTGATCCGCGCCGAACAAACGATTCCGTGCTCGTCGACAGTGAGAAGGTCAGTGTTTGTAACCACGCCGGCGCGGTGCATCTCGAATTTGAGCAGCTCCTTCCCATCAACGTTCTCCGTTCCCTCAATGCGGTACAACACGGGTAGACGAATTTTTCCGTCGGGGTCTGCTTTTACGTGAGAAACGCTGAGTCCTTTGCCTACTTCTTGTGTCATGTTGTATCGCCAACAGGTTCCCTCCGCAGTTGGAATCAATTGCCCGGCCGAGACCAAAGAGAGCGGTGTTGTGGCAAGTAACAGGCTCACGATTTTCATTTTACGCTTGGGAAAATGCGAAAATTCTCGCAGCGTCAACGTGGTGGGCATCTGACACGCATTCTGACACGAGATGGCAACTTTCGTTCAACCGCCGTGCGATGAAGCCGTTATTCGTTCGAGAGCCGCTGCCGCGCCGTGCGCGCCGGCGTCAGGTCCGTGGATTCTTGCGGCGACAATCCTCGGCTCGAGCATGGCGTTTATTGATGGGACCGTTGTCAACGTGGCACTGCCAGCGTTACAACGCAGTTTAAACGCCACCGTTGTCGATGTTCAATGGGTTGTCGAAGCCTACTCGCTCCTCCTCTCCGCACTTCTGCTAATGGGAGGTTCATTGGGAGATCGTTACGGTCGACGTCGCATCTTCATCGTCGGTGTTGCAATTTTTTGTCTCGCCTCGGTGTGGTGCGGTTTCGCGCGTAACATTCACGAATTGATCCTCGCCCGCGCTGTCCAAGGTGCAGGCGGCGCTCTGCTCGTGCCGGGAAGTCTTGCCATCATTAGTGCATCGTTCCGCGAGGAAGATCGTGGCCGTGCGATCGGCACATGGTCCGGTTTTACTGCGATCACCGCAGCGATTGGTCCTGTCATCGGCGGCTGGTTAATCGAGCAAGTATCGTGGCGCGCGATTTTCTTTATTAATCTACCGCTTGCGGTGGTCGTCTTGGTTGTCGCCGCACGTTACGTCCCGGAAAGTTGGGACGAAAACCAAAAGGAACGACCTGATTGGGTGGGTGCCGGGCTGGCGACGATCGGTCTTGGATCGCTTGTTTACGGCTTGATCGAGTCCTCGCGGTTGACGTTCGGAAATCCCAAAGTGCTCGCGGCGCTGACGGTGGGGAGTTTTTCTCTCATCGTGTTTTCCCTTACCGAAGCGCGGCTGAGAAATCCAATGTTGCCGCTTGCACTCTTTCGTTCGCGTGATTTCACTGCCGCAAATTTGCTCACGCTGCTTCTTTACAGCGCGCTCGGAGGGACGCTTTTTTTCTTGCCGTTGAATTTGATTCAGGTTCAAGGCTACACGGCCACTGCTGCCGGTGCTGCATTGCTTCCCTTTATTCTCATCATGTTCTTCCTATCACGCTGGTCGGGCGGGCTTGTTGAGCGGTATGGTGGCAAGCTCCCACTGGTTTTTGGCCCGACGATCTCCGCGATCGGATTTGCTCTTTTTGTTGTCCCAGAAGTGAGCGCGAATTACTGGAGCACGTTTTTTCCGGCGACCGTAGTTCTTGGCCTGGGTATGGCGATAAGTGTCGCGCCATTGACCACTACGGTCATGAACGCAGTGCCGCGAAATCGTGTTGGGATTGCGTCGGGAATCAACAACGCCGTCTCGCGCGTGGCGGGACTGCTCGCTATCGCGGTGCTTGGCATCGTAATGTTTAATGTCTTCAATGCTTCGCTCGATTCGCGTTTATCTAACCTCGAGCTGCCCGCGGCGGCGCGACATTCGCTTGACGATCAACGAATCAATCTGGCGGCCGAGAAAATTCCGGATGAGATCGGTCCGGCGATGCGCGAGATTCTGAAACAGGCGGTAGATGCGTCTTTCGTGACAGGTTTTCGGCACGTTATGCTTGTCGGCGCTGCATTGGCCTTGGCGAGTGGAGTTACGTCTATGCTGCTTATTAGCGGCCGCGCCAAGTCTCCAGACCGTCGAAAAGGCTAGAGCTTCTTTAACGATTTGTGCTCCGATATGGTTGCGAAACGAGAATTGAAGTGAGACGCGCTCTCGCAGCATTGCTCCTGTTCGGGATCATCACCATCTATTGCGTGTGCGGAGTACCAGCGCGCGAAGCGCCTTCCCCTTCGCGACACATTCTTGTGGTTGTGTGGGACGGAATGCGACCCGATTTCGTGAGTCAGGAAAACACGCCCGCGCTTTGGAAGCTGGCGCATGAGGGAGTCATTTTTCACAATCACCACGCGGTTTATCCGAGTGCGACAAACGTAAACGGAACAGCGCTGGCCACGGGAGTCTATCCTGGCCACAGCGGCGTAATCGCAAATCATGACTACCGCCCGGAAATCGACAACAAACACTCAGTCGACGTCGAAATTCCAGCGGTGGTGGAAAAGGGAGACGGACTATCGGGCGGAAAATATATTTCGATTCCGACAATTGCCGAGATTGTGCAACGCGCAGGCGGACGCATCTCGATTGCCTCTGCAAAAACCGTCGGCCTATTGCTGGATCGACACGTCGATCCTGACCATGCGAAAAATTGTATCACGCTTTTTGCTGGTAAGTCGCTTCCGCGGGAGGCTCTCGCTCCAGTCGTCGATGCGCTCGGTCCATTTCCGTCTGCTCATTTGCAACAGGATGCCTGGACAACGAAAGCTCTGACAAATTTTCTTTGGAAAGATGGTGTGCCGGCCTTTTCGGTTCTTTGGTTGGGCGAGCCGGATCTTACGCAGCATGAATCAGCGCCCGGTGCGCCACCGGCGCTGGCCGCAATCAAATCCTCTGACGAACATCTCGCCACTGTCCTTTCGGCGTTGGATCGGCAAGGAGCGCGCGGGACCACGGATGTGTTTGTTGTCTCCGATCACGGCTTCTCTACAATCGAGCGGTCTGTTGATCTGCGAAAAATCTTGAATAATGCCGGTTTCACTGCGACGACCGAACTCAGCGACGAGCCGAAAGCCGGAGACATCATGCTGGTTGGAAACGGCGGCTCCGTTCTTTTTTACGTTGTGCAGCACGACGCGGCGCTCACCCATCGCCTCGTCGAATTTCTGCAACAATCCAATTTTTCAGGCGTCATTTTCACGAAGGAACTGATGCAAGGGACGTTCGGTCTCGATCAGGCGAAGATCGATAGTCAACACGCGCCGGACGTGATGATGGCTTTCCGCTGGAACGATTCAAAGAATCAATTCGGCATCCCGGGAATGATTGACGCGGATTGGCAACGAGGAGCAGGGAAGGGGACGCACGCTACCCTCAGCCGATTCGACATGCACAACACCTTGATCGCAGCCGGTCCGGATTTTCGTCACGGCCAAGTGAACGATTTGCCGAGCGGCAATGTTGATCTTACGCCAACGATTTTGCGCATCCTTGCAATCACGTCGCCACAGCAATTGGATGGCAGAATTTTGTCCGAAGCCATGGTTAATGTAGATGCCGGATTGAAACCGGAAACCAAGACAATCGAAGCCACAAAAGATTTTCCGGCAGGAACCTGGCGACAGTCGCTTCAAATCTCTCGCGTCGGCTCGACGAATTATCTCGATGAAGGCAACGGCGCCTTTGTTCCTAAGGCTAGGGAACAGCACGCCGCCCCTCCATCCCGGCCCGCTGATTGACATTAGAATAGTCGGGAACTAGCCTCGCAATCGTGCTTCGCTGCGCCGGCCGCCTCGCCACAATTCTCGCGCTTTGTTGCGCGATCGGGTTGCATTGGATCGCTCTCCAATCGCTGGCATGGACGACGATGATCATTGATTACTCAAAGCGCGCGCCGCTGCGCGAGGCGATTACTCAGACTTTTGACGGCGCTCATCCGTGCTCGCTTTGTCATGCTGTGAACACAGGGAAGAATTCGGAAAAGAAGTCAGATCTCCAATCTTCGACGCCAAAGATCGACATGATCTGTGTGACGCGCGCGATTCGCTTAACGCCGCCATTTAGGCGGCTTGACTATTTAACCAGCGATTTTTCTGTTTGTGAGTTCCGGCGGTCTCCCGCCGTTCCTCCTCCGCGCTCGCTGAGCTAACCGCAACTGAACAGCTGTGCTGTGCAGTCCGCATGGCTCTGCGAGCTGCGATTCCGTGCGCTACGCGCCTCATAGAGGCGCGGCTACAGGCGAAATCGCGGCCGTTGTTCTCATTTCCCGGAGGAATAGTCATGAAACACCTGGTTTTACTTTTTTGGATTATTTGCGCCGCGTGCGAGCTCGGCTTGACGAGCGGGGCGTACGGCCACGGCTTTGCGGGGGCGCGATTTTTCCCGGCGACACTTTCAACCGACGATCCTTTTGTCGCCGATGAACTTTCGCTTCCAACCGTCAGCACGATCGAAGCGCCGGATGACGGCGGGACGCGCCAGACCGATATTTCGGTCGATATCTCCAAACGCATCACGCCCCAGTTCGCGATCGAAATCGGCGAGACCCTGACCGCGCTGAATCCACACGAAGGGCGCGCAGTGAATGGCTTCGGCAATCTGGAGTTGAGCGGCAAATATCAGGTTCTGAAGAATGACGCACACGAAGCGATTGTCTCGTTGGGACTTGGTGTCGAAATTGGCGGCACCGGCTCGAGATCGATTGGCGCGGACTCATTCAGTACCTGGGCACCGGGGATTTTTTTCGGTAAGGGCTTTGGCGATTTGCCCGATGTGTTGAGGTTCTTGAAGCCGCTCGCCATCACGGGGCTGGTTGGCATCAAGATTCCCACGAGCGCGAGCACGCGCACAGTCACAGTGGATGACCGGACCGGCGAAGGCGAGGTTGAGATCGAGCGGCATCCTGAGCTGCTGGAGTGGGGTTTTGCGCTGGAGTACGGCGTGATCTATCTGCAGTCGCAGGTACAGCAAACGACCGGCACGATCAATCCGGGCGTTATCTGGGCGGGAAAATATTTCCAGGTTGGCGTGGAGGCGATCATTCCGATTAACGAACGCAGGGGGACTAACGTCGGTGTGATCGCGCAACTGCATTTCTTTCTGGACGACCTTTTCCCGCACAGCCTCGGCCGTCCGCTCTTCGGAGGAAACAAATGAAACGCACGATCGTCAGTTTATTTCTGATTGTTTTGACAGGTGCGGCGCGAGTTGAAGCGCACGCCTTTCTCAAGGACGCGGAGCCGGGCGTGGGTAGCACGATCCAGGCATCGCCTAGCGAGGTTCGAATCCGGTTTACGGAAAACATTGAACCGGCCTTTAGCAGCATCCAGGTTTTCGATGCGTCCGGGAAGGAAGTGGACAAACGCGATGTGCATCTGGATCGCTCCGATCGTACGCTCCTGCATGTTTCTCTGCCCGGGCTGAGAGCGGGAACCTACAAAGTCGTCTGGCGTGTGGTTTCTGTCGATACACATGTGACGAACGGAAGCTTCACGTTCCGGGTCAGTCGGTAGGCCCTCGCGCGCAGGAGAGATTTGATGCTGGTAGCGCTGCTCATCATCGCTCGCACGGTGCAGATCGGCGCGTCGATCCTGCTCGCCGGAACTTTTACGTTTGAGCTGGTCACGCTTGGCCCGGTGGGGCGGCGCGCGAGCGACGATCTGCACGAGGTCGAGCGGCGCTTGCTCCAACTGGCCCGGTGGAGTCTGATCGCGGCTCTCCTCTCCGCTCTGCTTTGGTTTTGGCTGGAAGTCGCGAGCATGAGCGAGTTGCCGCTGACGCGCGCTTTTTCCACGACAGCGTGGCAGGCGGTTTTGTTTGAAACGGAATTCGGTCGCGTCTGGCAGCTTCGCCTTGGCCTGATCGCCGTGGCGTTTGTGCTCGCCGCGTTAGGCTTCGCACAAGATCGATTGCGACGCGCGCTGACCCTGGCTCTCTTTTTGGTCAGTGTTGCTTTGCTCATCTCGCTCGCCTGGATCAGCCAAGCTGCGGCTGCCAGAGCGCAACCGCTTGGTTTGTTAAGCGATGCGCTCCATCTTTGCGCCGCGGGCGCCTGGATCGGCGGACTGCTCCCGCTGGCAATTTTTCTTACGCGCGCTCATGCATCGTTCTCGTTAGGCGAATGCGCCCTTCCCGTACTCCGGCACTTCTCCACGCTCAGCCTGAGTTCCGTAGGCGTCCTTATCGTGAGCGGCGTTTCTAACTGCTGGCTGTTGGTCGGTTCGATTCATGCGCTTTTCACGACGCGTTATGGTTGGCTCTTGCTTGTTAAGCTTGCGCTCTTCGGCGTTCTCGTCGGCCTCGGCGCGCAGAATCGATTCGTCATCAAAACGAAACTGACCAGAGTT
>VBQB01000080.1 GCA_005887855.1 Verrucomicrobiota bacterium
TTGCCGACGTGATCGACCACGACCAGGTTTGCCAGGGCACGGATTTCGCCGGTCTTCGGGTTGATGTCGATGCGCAGGTCGCGCGAGGCGCCGACGCTCTTTTTTGAGGCCGAAAGCAGGGCGTTCGAGACCGCCTCGAGCAGGATTTCGCGTTTGATTCCGCGCTCCCGCTCCAGGTAATCGAGCATGGCAATAAATTCCGCGTTCATAAAAACATGTAGCCCGCAGACTAAAAAGAGTGGGACACCAGTTCCCACTCCGATCAGCGCGCGGACTAGACACTCACATTAACTTCGTAGAGCCTTATCGTCAAGCTGCGGGTTCACGTCGGCGATCAGGGGAGTTAATATTAGATCGTCGGGTTTGAGTCTGGCTTTAACTCTTAGGCGCTTCACCGCTTTCACGAAATGCATTTGCATGAAGACTGGCCTTCGTGAGAATCAGCCGATGTCGCGCGTGCCGGCAATTCTACTAGTGCTGGCTGTCTGGGCCGCGATTTATCTCCCGGCACTTGGTTCTCTCGCGATTAAAGGAGAAGAGGGACGACGGATTTTACCAGCAGTACGAATGCTCGAGACCGGTGACTACATGGTCCCGCAGGTTGGCAGTGAACCATATTTGCGCAAACCACCGCTGATCAACTGGCTGGTAGCCGCATCATTCAAGATTTTTGGACACCGAAATGAATGGACAGCCCGGTTGCCTTCAGCGCTTTCTGTGCTCGCAGTCGCGATCGCGTTTATCACGGTCGCGCGGGCCAGTCTCGGCGCAAGCGGATCGACAATCGCTGCTCTGATCTGGCTGACGAACTTTGGCATGATTGAGAAAGGGCGTCTGATTGAGATCGAAGCCCTTTATGTTTCGCTTTTTGCGATTGCCTTCATTTGCTGGATCAGTGGATGGGAACAGAGACGATCACCGTGGCTCACCTGGATTCTTCCATGGATTTTTCTTGGGCTCGGTTGGCTGGCGAAAGGTCCAACGCATCTTTTCTTTTTTTACGCCATCGTGCTCGCAGTCTTATGGCGTTCGCGTGAACTGCGGAAACTTTGGAACATCCCACACTTGATTGGGCTCATAATAATGATGGCGATCTTTGCCGCGTGGGCCATTCCGTTCGCGAAGATAGCGGGCGCTGCCCATGTCACTCACGTTTGGTCGCGACAGTTTTCCGGGCGCCTCGCCGGAGAAGGCTTTAATTTTCAAAGTTGGGCACTGAACATTCCGCGCAGTCTTGGTTATTTTTTGCCCTGGCTTTTTCTTGTGCCGTTGTTGCTCAACGCGAAGTTTTCCTCCGAACGTAAGATCGACATCGCCGGTGGTTTGAGTTGGGGAATCGTAATTCCGTTGGTGATTGTCGATCTTGTTCCCGGATCGCTTCCACGCTACACGATGCCACTGCTGGCGCCGGCGGCGTGGTTGCTCGCAGAAACACTGACGGCGGAAAATTTGACGTGGCCGCGTTGGCTGGCCGGCAGACAATTCCAGCGGAAAGATCGAGTCCGTACCGTTGCGTTTGTCACGATTGCGACTTGCGCGTGCATTTTGCTTTACGCCTTCGCCATTGTTCCGCACCTGCAATCACGGCAAAAGCTGAGGACGATTGCAGCGAGGATCGACGATCTCGTTCCAGCGAACGAAAGTCTTTACGCGGTCGATCCGGATTATCAGCCAATCTTATTCTATGTGGGCCGAAAGCTGATCTACATTGGAAACCTCAATGAACTTCCCGCGAACGCTCATTTTTTCCTAGTTCAACCGCAACTGGAGCATGCCGCGCTTGGTCGTGCGTCGCCGGCGCTGCGAATCAAGGATTACCGCAACCGCGAAATCATTTTGATGCGGCGATAGGAATTGCTCCGGGGTATTGGACCTTCTTCCGCGAAGCTTGACGAATTGTCAGAGCGCAATTAGTTAGCATACTAACGAATTGGGTATGCCGGAACCAGACTACGAGACTTTTGGCCCCCTGCTGCATGGGACCGCCCGCGCCTGGCGATTAAAGCTGGATGAGCGGCTCAAGCCAATGGGGTTGAGCCAGGCGAAGTGGCGCACTTTGTTGCATCTCTCGCTTGCTCCTGGAACGCTCACCCAAACCGAGATCGCGGCGCGATTAGGTATCGAAGAGCCGTCGTTGGTCACGTTGTTGCACCGGCTGGAAAGCGAGAGATGGGTCGCGCGCAGAAGTGCACCGCATGATCGCCGTTGCAAAATGGTGTATCTCGGCCGACGCGCTCAGCGTGTCATCGCTCAGATTAACGCTGCAGCGGACGAACTCCGGCATGAATTGCTTTCTGATATCCCAGCATCCGAGCTGCACACCTGCATCAAGGTGTTGGCACATATTTGCGGGAAAGCGGAGAAGCACGATAAACTCCGACGAAATGAAATGCCGCGGGTCTACCCAAGTGGCAACGGCCAGAACAGGGAGCGGCATCCGATTGCAGAGAAAAGGGCGCTCCGCCGCGCCCCCAGGAGGTCTTAATGAAGCGGGCGCGCGTTACGAACCAAACTATTCCTAAGTGGGCATACCTGCTTTTTGTTGTGCTCGCCGCTTTCGTTTTGTATCGGATTTTCCAGCACAAAGCGAGTGAGGCCAAAGCGGCGCAACCACCCGTGCGACCGGTGCTTGTCGCGAAAGTGGTCACAAAGGACGTGCCGGTTTATCTGGATGAAATTGGCACGTGCGCGGCGTACGAAACTGTACAGGTGCAAGCGCAGGTGAGCGGGCAAATCGTCGCGCGTCATTTTCAGGATGGCGCTGACGTGAAAAAGGGCGATTTGCTTTTCACGATTGATCCACGGCCCTACCAGGCGGCGCTCGAACAGGCGCAGGGTCAGCTCGGGCAAGCGCAATCGAAATTGGTTCTCGATCAAATCACGCTAAAGCGCCAGCAGGAGTTGCGCGCCAGGAATGTGATCTCGCCGCAAGATCTGGACACTGCTCAAGCGACGGTGAAAAGCGATGAAGCTACGGTGAAAACTGCGGAAGGCGCAGTGGCGGCTGCCCAGGTGAATCTCGATTATTGCAACATCCGCTCGCCGATTAATGGCCGGGCAGGACTGCGACTTGTTGATGTTGGGAATGTCGTGACGGGCGGAAACGGCGGCGGCGGTGGTGCCGTGCTGCTCACAATTCAGGGGCTTGATCCGATCTACACGGACTTCACCGTTTCTGAGACAGATTTGCCGCTCGTACGGCGTTATCTCGGCGGGCCAAATGTGAAAGTGCAAACGAATTCGCCGGACGAGAATCTTCCGCCACGCATCGGCGATCTTTATTTCATCGACACTGCGGTTCAACCGGGAGCGGGCACCGTAAAAGCGCGCGCCGTCACACCGAACCCCGATCACGCCCTTTGGCCATCGGAATTTGTGCGCGTGCGGTTCATTCTGGATAAGCTGAAAGATGCGGCTCTTGTACCGTCGCAAGCGGTGCAAATCAGTCAGAGTGGTCCGTTTGTTTTCGTGTTAAATCCGGACAACACGGTTGATCTGCGCCAGGTCAAACCCGGTCAGCGTCAGGAGGGCGATACGATAGTGATTGAAAGTGGTCTCAAGGCAGAAGAGACAGTCGTCGTTACTGGACAGCTGGCGCTAGCGCCGGGAACAAAGGTCGATCCAAAACCGTACAATCCTCCCGGTCCTCCCAACGGTGGTCAGGTCGCTGCGAAAGCCTCAATGTAGAATTACGTTCCCGATATGGCTGGAGACGAGCAACACGACGGGGCGGGGGATCATGAAGATGGTTCGCTCCGTTCTGTCCGGGATCGACAACAGAGAGCGCGACCGGCCAAAACGGGTGCGCCACCGCAAGATAAAGCAGGCGACAAACTGATTCAGGTTACAGGCTCGGGACTGTCGGGGCCGTTCATTCGCCGGCCGGTGATGACGGTCCTGTTGACCTTGTCGGTCATCGTCGCTGGTATCGCCACCTACGGCAAGCTCGCGGTCAACGATCTGCCCGCGGTTGATTACCCGGTTATCCAGGTCACCTGCTCCTATCCCGGTGCGAATCCGACCACCATGGCGAATAACATCGCTACGCCGCTCGAGAAACAGTTCCTGCAA
>VBQB01000081.1 GCA_005887855.1 Verrucomicrobiota bacterium
ATACGCTGACCGACGGCGATCTCTACAAATATGCATCCACCGCCGTAGCGCAACGCATCGCGATCTTGCCTGGAGTATCGCAGGTGAATATCTACGGCGTTCAGAGCGCGATTCGAATTAAAGCCGATCCCGCTGGGCTCGCTTCGCGCGGATTGACAATGGACGATCTTGCCAGCGCGATCAAAGCGGGAACAGTTTACTCTGGCGCCGGACAATTCGACGGGGCGCACCGGACATTTGTTCTTCTCCCAAACGGGCAAATCGATCAAGCGGAAGGATATCGCAATCTGATTGTCGCGCGTAATAAAGATGGCTCGCCCGTTTATTTGCGCGACGTGGCCGAGGTTCGCCAAAGCGTGCAGGACGAGCGACTCTCGCGCACATTTTGGATGCGCGGTTTTAATCCGCCCGGCTCCGTCGTGGTGCTGGCCGTCTCGCGACAGGCGGGCGCAAATGCGGTTGAGGTTGCGAACTCGGTAAAAGCCCTCTTTCCCGAAATACGCGCGAGTCTCCCGGGATCGATCACCCTCGTTCCGGTCTTCGACCGGTCCCAGAGCATCGTCGATTCCGTTCACGACGTACAATTCACGCTCATGATCGCATTTATCCTGGTGGTAATGGTGATCTATATCTTCCTTGGACGCGCCACGGATACGCTCATTCCCGCGGTTGCGCTTCCATTGTCTTTGCTGCTCACGGTCGCGGTCATGTTCATGCTCAACTATTCCATCAACAATTTGACTTTGATGGCGCTTACGTTGGCGATCGGATTTCTGGTCGATGACGCCATTGTGTTTCTCGAAAACGTCGTGCGTCGCGCGGAGCATGGTGAATCGATTCTGAAAGCTGCTTTCAACAGCGCTGGCGAGATTTCCGTCACCATCATGTCGATGACGCTGTCGCTGGCTGCGGTTTTTATTCCTCTGGTATTTTTGCCCGGTTTACTTGGTCGCATCTTTCGTGAATTCTCGGTGACGATTATCGTCGCCATTCTCGCTTCGGGACTTATTTCGTTAACACTCACTCCGCTGATGTGCGCGCGGATTCTGGGCGAA
>VBQB01000082.1 GCA_005887855.1 Verrucomicrobiota bacterium
AAGTGCATTTCCGGCTCAAAGAGGCGGAGTTCCCGCCGGCGTCGCAGAGTGTTTGCAAATTGTTGTTTGAACGGACCCTGGGTGGTTCGCACGCCGTGGACCGTGCATCGATAGATGCGCTCCGCCTATTTAACAATTGGGTTAACCTTAAGGATCAACATGAACTCTTATTCATCCGGGAGACGCTCGCGCCACGCGCGCGGTGGGTCCCGACGCAGAGGCAATGGCCGCTCGCGCTATCAACGCGTGGAAGCGAAAATTCAAAAGAAGACATTCTGGCAGCGCATCGCTGCATTTTTTGGAAACGGGAAAACTGCAAAGAAAGGAGCAACGGCAGCAGCGCCCAATGGCGCGCAGCCCTCGCGACCGTCGCGGAAACCTGAGCCGGTCGAGGTAACGTCTCCGCGTCTCTACGTCGGTAACCTATCCTTCGACGCCACCGAGAGCGATCTCTTCGAATTGTTTAATGGCGTCGGGCACGTCCAAAACGCGGAGGTCGTAAGTTATCGGCACAACCAGCGTTCGAAGGGATTCGCCTTCGTGCAGATGCAAACCGTCGAGGAAGCGAAACGCGCTGTGCAGGAACTGCATGACAAGGAATTCCTCGGCCGCAGGCTCGTGGTAAGCGGCGCAAAGTCCAGCGAGCATCAGGTGCGAAGTTAGCCGAGATCGGTGATTTCAATCGGGAGACGTCGCGCAATTTGCGCGCGTCTCCCGATTTGTTTTTTGGCAATGATGTAGGGCGTGTGTGTCAGACGCCAATCTAAGTTTGCGGCGTTTCACAGAAACGCCCTACAATTTGTTTGTGCGACGCGCCTTCTTCATCGTCGGTCCGACCGCGACTGGGAAATCCGAGCTGGCAGCCGATGTTGCACGCGGAACGGGCGCGGAAATTGTCAGCGCTGATGCATTCCAAATTTATGGCGGACTCGATCTTCTGACCGCAAAACCGGATGCCGCAACACTTGCGAAAGCGCCGCACCAGTTGATCGGTGCAATTCCGCTTCGCGAAGAGATGAACGCGGAGAAATTTCGTCGCGCCGCCTCGCGCGCGATCAATGAAATTCATTCACGCGGCAAACTCGCAATCGTTGTTGGCGGAAGCGGGCTTTACATCAAGGCCTTAACGCATGGGTTAGCCTCGTTACCCGTCGCTGATGCAAGACTACGCGCGAAATTGAACAGCTTGAGCCTTGGCGAATTGCGCTCGCAGCTCATCGCCCTCGATCCGCAAGCCGCGGGCGAAATCGACATGCAAAATCGGCGTCGTGTAGTGCGAGCGCTCGAAATTTGTCTCACAACCGGGCGGCGTCCATCTGCGCAGCGCACGCAATGGCACATTGTAGCCGGGGTCGTTGACCCCGGCCGGCCGGGATCGACAATCCCGGCTACAGATCGCGGCGTCTTCGTCTTTCGCGACCGCGGCGAGCTTTACGCCCGAATCAATCAGCGTGTGGAAGTAATGTTCGAAAGCGGCGTGATCGAAGAAGTGCGCGCCGCTGGAGCAATGAGTTCGACTGCGTCCCAGATGATCGGTTTGCGCGAGATTCGTGAACTGCTCGAAGGGAAAATGTCGATTTTGCAATGCGTCGCTGCGATTCAGCAATCCACGCGCCGTTATGCCAAAAGGCAGTTGACCTGGTTTCGGCGCCAAACTAGTTTTGAGCCGCTGAACTTATCGCTTTTCAGTCACAACGAAGCTGTGAAATGGATTTCGCAGCGAGCGCAGCGCTCGTTCGCGCACAGGGATGATTGAAACGCGTCCGCAAAAAACACAGGAGCGTGCGCTCCTGATTGGCCTTGAAAAGGAAGGTGTCTCAAAGTGGGACTTGCAGGATTCGCTCGACGAGCTGCGAGAGTTGGCGAACTCGGCCGGCGCTGAAGTGATTGATACCGTCACGCAAAAATTACAGAAGCCGACTGCGCCATATTACATCGGCCGCGGGAAAGCTGAGTCGATCAAAGACTCATGTCAGGATCGACAGGTTACCTCGGTCATCTTTGACGATGAACTTTCTCCGGCACAGGGTCGGAACCTGGAGAATTTGTTCGCACGCAAGGTTCTCGATCGGACGCAGTTGATCCTCGATATTTTCGCGCAGCGCGCCCGCAGCCGTGAAGGCCGATTGCAGATCGAACTGGCCCAGTTGCAATATCTTTTGCCGCGCCTTACCCGGATGTGGCATCACTTATCACGACAGACTGGTGGTATCGGTACGCGCGGCCCCGGTGAAACACAGCTGGAAGTCGATCGCCGCCGCGTCCAGGAACGGATCGCGCGGCTAGAGCGGGAGCTGGAAGCGGTGCGCAAAACTCGGGCGGTGCAGCGACAAGGACGGAAGCGCCATCAGTGGCCGGTCGCTGCAGTTGTCGGCTACACAAACGCAGGCAAATCGACCCTGCTCAATCTGCTCACGGGTGCCGATCTCGTGGCCGAGAACAAACTTTTCGCAACGCTCGATCCGACTACGCGCAGTTTTGTTTTGCCCAACAAGCAGCGCGTCCTGCTTACCGATACGGTCGGTTTTTTACGAAAACTTCCGCACACATTGATCGAGTCGTTCAAGGCGACACTTGAGGAAGTGAGCGAAGCCGATTTGCTTATCCACATTGTCGACCTCAGCCATCCGCGCGTGGATGAGCAGATGGAAGCGGTCGACAGCGTCATTAAAGAACTCGACGCTTTCGGCAAGCAAACGCTGATTGTTTTCAACAAGATCGACAATCTCGAGAACGGAGCCGGCGGGAACCGAGCGACGTCGACGGGAGAGCCCGGGAGAGTTGACGCGCGGGGAGACGAGTCAATCAATCGCGAGATCTCGGAGACTTATGTCAAAAGATTTCCCGGCAGCGTGGCGATCTCCGCGCGCACCGGCGAAGGTGTCAACCGGCTGGTGGGGGCCTTGGAAAACGCGCTCAGTTCATGGCGCTTGCGCTCACGTTTTCGCATTCCGTCCGATCAGTCGGCATTGATTGCGGAGATCCACCGCGTCGGTCACGTCCTCGAGTTACGCTACGAAGGCGACGACGCATTGATCGTCGCGCACGTGCCGCCGGAACTTGCACAAAAGCTCGCTCGTTACGCCACGGAAAGTTAATTGTCGGCGGCAGCGTTGGGTTCGAAACTAATCGAATGACAACACGCGAACGCATCGCGCAACTTGTTCAAGTTTGGCCGCAAGTTTATCCCGGCGCCCGTTGCGAGCTGGATTTTCGAAATCCGCTCGAGCTCCTCGTGGCGACGATCCTCTCGGCGCAGTGCACGGACAAGCGCGTCAATATGGTTACGCCCTCGTTGTTCAAGAAATATCGGACGGCGGCGGATTATGCGAATGCGCCCCAAGGCGAGCTTGAAATTGCGATTCGCTCGACAGGATTTTTCCGCAGCAAAACCAAGAGCATTCGCGCGGCGATGCGCACGATAGCTGAAGAACACAAGGGCAAAGTCCCTAACACAATGGAAGAATTGCGCGCACTGCCGGGTGTAGGCCGGAAAACGGCCAACGTCGTGCTGGGTAACGCATTCGGAAAGAACGAAGGCGTTGTAGTAGACACACACGTAGCGCGACTTTCGCAGCGACTTGGCCTAACGAAGCAAAAAGACGCGGAAAAGATCGAGCGCGATCTGATGAAGATCGTGCCCCGCGAGCATTGGACGGACTGGAGTCACTGGCTCATCTGGCATGGACGGCGCCGCTGCTTTGCGCGAAAACCGGACTGCAGTCGGTGCGAAGTTTTCCGATTATGCCCAAGCGGCAAACTGTTCCTGCGAACGGGCGTGGCGCAGAAATCCGAGAAAACGGCTAACTAATGAACTGGCCCACGCGACTGGGTTGGCGCGGCATGGTGGCGATCGTTTCCATCGTGCTCCGCTTTTCGGCGGATGCGCTGGAATTGTTTTTCGAGCTTTTTCAGATCCTCGTCAGAAAGCTCTTCAAGATCGACCAGTTCATTTCGCGCGCCTTTGACGGCACGAATGATCTCATCAAGTTTCAAATGAACGGCTTTGGCATCGCGGTTCTGGGTGTTTTGAATCAGGAACACCATGAGGAAGGTAATGACCGTGGTGGCGGTGTTGATGATGAGTTGCCACGTGTCGGAGAAATGAAAAGTCGGGCCAGTGAGGCTCCACACGGCGATGACGAGGACGGCTCCAGCAAAAGCCCAGGCGCTGCCGAGAATAATAGAAGATTGGTGCGCGAAAATGCGAAAGGAATCCCGTACAATGCAAAGGAGATCCCGGCTCCTTTCGTGTTCTTTTAACCTTTTAGTTTGAGACTCATTCGCGGTCACTACCTTTGGTTCGCGCGTAATTTGGCAAATGCGTGCATAAGATCGCCAGTGGACACCAGCGAGTTGCCTCCAAATGCAGCATTGATTTTCCCGCCGGGTTAAGGAAAACTTACGTCCCGAATTCATGCAGCACGTCACCGCGTTTTCACGTCCACAAACCGTCCCGGCTGTACCTGCCGCTCCGCGAAAGCTCAATTTGTGGATTCTAGACAGTTGGCGTGACCTGATTCTCTACGTCGGTACGCCACTTTTTCTCTTGCCGGTTTTTGCGCTAGCCCAGGCGCGCTGGAGTCCGCAAGATATTTATCTCTTCGTCGCGGCGTTCGGCGCGATGGGGCATCATCTGCCGGGGATGATCCGCGCCTATGGCGATCGCGCTTTGTTCAATCGCTTCAAATGGCGCTTTATTTTGGCGCCGCTCTTTCTCGTCGCGGTCTGCGTGGTCTTTTTTTGGTGGGACCTCAAGGGGATTGTCCTCATCGTTTTTTTCTGGGGCGTTTGGCATGGATTAATGCAGACCTACGGGTTCTGCCGCATCTATGACGCGAAAATGGGATCGTTTGCCGCGCTCACGCGCCGGCTCGATTTTGCCTCGTGCGTAATTTGGTTCGCCACTGCTGTCGCGCTTGCTCCGTTGCGCATGGGCGACACACTCGACACGTATTACGCCTGTGGTGGGCCCTATATTTCGCCATCCCTATTACATGGTTTTCAGCAACTGATGCTCGGCGGGGCGATCGCAGTTTCGGTTCTTTTCGTCCTGCATTTTGGCCGGATGTGGAACCTGGGCAAACGGCCGAACCCGGTAAAGGCGGCGTTGCTGGTCACGACGATTGCTTTTTGGTGGTACTGCAATAACGGCGTCACGAACATTCTTGTTGGCATTGCGCTCTTCGAAGTCTTTCACGACGTGCAGTACCTGTCGCTCGTCTGGATCTACAATCGCAATCGCGTTGAGAAAGACAGCAACATCGGCGGATTCATGCGCTTTGTGTTTCGGCGGAGCGGCTCGCTGATCGGACTCTACGTGGGCCTGGTCTTCGCCTATGGGTCGCTCGCCTATTTCAATCAGCATCTCGGAATAGAAACGGTCAAACGCGTCCTGACTGGCGTGGTTACCGCCTCTGCACTGCTCCATTTTTATTACGACGGATTCATTTGGAAAGTTCGCGAAAGCTCCACCCGCCAATCGGTCCTCCCGCTCAGCGCCTTATGGTTCTGGCAATTGCATCGTCCAGTTGCCGAGCTTCAACGGCGCGCATGGGTGGTGGCCGACCTCCCAACCGGCGCGCGG
This sequence comes from Verrucomicrobiota bacterium, assembly GCA_005887855.1. The sequence goes on from VBQB01000082.1 coordinate 5,588, forward strand.
CAGCATTTTGATTATGCGCTCGTCCTGCAGAAAGCAGGCGAGCTGGAGAAGGCGGCCGAGCAATACAATCTCGCGCTCGGATTCGACTCGAACGACGTGAAATCGCACATGAATCTCGCTTCTGTGCTGATGAACCAATCCAAATTTGACGCGGCTGTGCCGCATTTCGAGACCGCATTACGCCTGCAACCAAATAACGGCACCTTCCATTTCGATTACGCTAATTTACTTCAGCGCCTCGGGCGCGGCGATGAAGCAGGGGCTCAGTACGAAGCGGCGACGCGCCTGAAGCCGGACTTCATGGAGGCTCATTACAATTACGCAACTTTCCTAGCTGCGGAGGGGAAAGAAAACGAGGCGATCGACGAGTTTCGCCAGGTTGTTCGGCTCAAACCGGATCATCTGAATGCTCAGCTTCGTCTCGGCGATGCGCTTTTTGGCAAAGGAAACTTCGACGAAGCCAAAATGCATTATCTGGAAGCGCTTCGCTCCAACCCTAAGTTGGCGGTTGCTTACAACAGTTTGGGAAACCTTTACCTCAAGCAAGGACAAGTCTCTCAAGCCATTGTTCAATTCAGCGAAGCGCTGCGTCTGGATCCCAGTTACAAAGATGCCGAGGAAAACTTGCGCATCGCCAAGGCGAGCGACGCTCAGTTTTTCCCGCGAGCGCCCAAGTAGAATCTTTGATCGGCCACGCTCTGCATCTCAATTTAGATGACGCGTGGTCGAACGAGCCGTTTGCTCTGCCTGTTGTTGACGCACGCGATTGGGGACCTCAACTGCGCTTCTCCGCGCCGCCGCCATTGATCGCCGAATTTTATCGGGAACACGAAACACATCTCGCGGCGCCGTTCATGCTTTACGGCTCGGGCGACTTTCATTATTTGACGGCGCTCCGGCTGCGCTGCGTTGCCGGGCCGGGCATTGTCGTGTCATTCGACAACCATCCGGATTGGGATGTGCGCCCGCCGAAATGGGGCTGCGGCGGTTGGGTGAATCGCGCGCTGGAACTTCCTCACGTGCGCCGGGTCAGCGTTTGGGGTTGCGGAAATTTTGAATGTTGGTGGCCGCACCAGCTCTTCGGCAATCGTCGCGCGGAACGTGCAGGCGTTCTAGAAGTCCATCCCTGGGCAGATGGGCATCGCCCGAAAGATCAACAGCGTCGTGGCGCAATTTTGCGCAACAACTGGCGCGAGCACTTTGAACAATTCCTGAAAAACCTCAGGGGAATCAACGTTTACATCACGATCGATCTGGATTGTCTTCGCGTGGAGGACGCGGTGACAAACTGGGAAAGCGGCCGATTTAATCTTGCCGATCTGGAGTGGGCCTTAACCAAATTGCGCGAATCATCCCGAATTATCGGCGGCGACACCTGTGGCGCCTATTCGTCGCCGCATTACGCACGTTTCAAACAGCGCTTCGCCGCGGAATTCGATCACCCAAAACTTCAAGTGCCGGCTCTCGACCAGATTCGCACCATCAATTCGGCTGCGCTGGCAAAGCTCTGGCCTCTCTTAGCTCAATGAGACGAGCACGATTCCAGCGCTGATCAGCAAGGCGCCGATCGTTAGTTGCAAGGTCAATCTTTCCTTCAGCATCACCGCCGCCATGACTGTGATGATGATGACGCTCAGACCTTGAAACGGGTAGAGATAACTAAGGTCGAATCGTTGCAGCAATCCGAGCGTGAGAAAAAACGAAATCGTCATCAAAAAGATGCCGACGGCAAAGCGTGAAACAAACCGCGGATTACGAAAGCCAGTTTGCGCAGTGGACACCATCGCTCTTTTCAAAATGAGTTGAGCCACCACAAAGCTCAGTAAAGAAGCGACGATGAAGAAGAAGGAGAGGAACGTCACAGGCGCTCCTCTATCCGGGCGATAGGCTTCGCCACGAGCGCCAGACCAATGACAACCAGACCTATACCAATCCAGCGGCGAGCCGAGATAAATTCGCCCAGAAAAAGCCAGCAGCTTAACGGGACCAGGATATCGACCACGCGTGAAAGAGGAAACGCGATCGTGAGCGGAATGTATCTAAGGACGTAAAGCCAGCTGATGAAGCTGGCAATGATCAGGATGATTGCCCACCACACGAGTGGGGAAGCCAAACCGTTAATTCCCGTCCACGACCACGCGCTTTCAAGATCTGCGGTATCTGTCGCGCCGCGTTTCAAGAGCAGCTCGGACACGAGCACACACACCACGCTCAACGTCAGTTGCAGCCAGGGATTGCCAAAACCCGAAGGTCGATCCTGCATTTGTGTTTTTAAACTGCCATCGCATCCTCGCAACGGATTTCGATCCGTCGCAGAAAAATGCGCGCCATCAAAGCTCGTCGGCGTTTGGGAACCGCTGCAAGATCGGATCGTGCCGCGTCGGGCCGAGATATTTGATGGTACGGCGGAAGATCGGGTTAAGAAGCGTGGCTGTGTGCCTCACATAAAGGTCGAGAGGCACGAGCTCGCAGTCGAGATGCAGCTTTGGTTCATAATTTAGCGGATTGCTGTAGTAGTATTTCAATCGCTGTTGCAGCGACCATGAGATGATGTCGCGCAGCGTGTAGAAATAAAGGTGCAGATCGAGGGCGACGCCGTAATCCAAGCCGATGCATTCATCGTAAATCGCTTCCTCGCAAACGAGGCAAAAGCTGAATGCGACGATCTTGCCGCGTTGTCGCCAGATGAAGAAGCGCGCCCGTTCCGGCATCCGTTGCGCAATAGCGCGAAAATAATCTTTCGTCAGTGTCTCGAATTTTAGCCGCGAACGCTCATGCACCCGAAGATAAAGTGGATAGATTTCATCGACGTGAGGAGTGATGTCATTCACGATTTTCATGTCGATCTCTGGCGCGCGTTCCGCTTTCTGGAATTTTCGGCGCAAATCCTTCCGGGTCGCCTTGCTGAGCGTGCGAAAATATTCGTCCCAATCGTGGTAATGGAGGACGAGCCGCGTCATCGGCATGCTGGGCACACGCGTGTAACCGTTTGAGGAAAAACTTTCGAGTGTCGGACGATAATTTGCCGGGAAATCTTTCAGAACAACCAGTGAAGCTCGGTTTTGCCGGGCATATGTCCGCAGACTGGCAGATAATGCTTTTGCCACCCACGCTTCATACTTTTCATCGCACGCGCCCAAATCGCCTGCACCAGCCGCGCAGCCAACCATCAAAACGCGCATGGTCAGGAAGCGCGGGAATGTTTTTCGAATAAAATCGACAACCGAGCGGATTTTGCCCGGCACGCCTTCGACGAGGTTCTGCCGGACAAAGAACACGGGCTGGATTGCCCGCACGTTGCCAGAAACATCCTCGAGCACGAGATAATGATGTTCGAAATCGCCCTCCAACGTCTCTTCGACGATTTCGTAGTAACGATGATCCTTGCATTTATTCCGAAACGCTAGTTCCCATGCATCGCAATTCTGTAGCTGGGCGCGCGTAACGACTTTCGCCACGCCCTGCGGGAACGGAATGGTGTTGCCATGTGGCATAGCAAAAAAATAAATGGTGACCGAATAAACCCGCCGACAAGGGAGAATGTGAATTTACAGGCGCTGAACTTATCTCAAGCGTTGCGCGGACGGAAGTCACGCCGGCCGTTGTCTGACATGTCGATCTTGCGGCGCTGTAACGGTGTTGCTCACGGCGGAAATAAACCAAACCATGAACGAAATTCCGAACCGCCTTGTCAAAGTTTCCAGCACTGAGTTCCAGGTGAATCTAAGGGGAGAGTTTTGTATGCGATCGAAGGTGGTCGCGACTGCCGCAGCTGTGATGCTGGCAATTGTTCTCGGCCTTGTGGATTATCTTACGGGTCGTGAGTGGGCAATATCGGCTCTTTACTTGCTGCCAACATGCCTTGCGGGATGGATGGCCGGGCGCTCGGCCGGATTCGCAGTGGCAGCGCTTTGTACGGGCGTGTGGTTCCTCAGCGACATACTCAGTGGGCCGACGTATCAGCATCCGCTGATTCCCGTCTGGAACGGCATCATGCTTTTTGTGTTCTTTTTCGTCGTTGTCTGGTTGTTGACGGCGTTTCGCAGTTCTCACGATCATCTGGAGCAAACAGTGGAGCACCGAACTGCCGCGCTGCGGGCGGAGATGGAAGAACGCAAGCGGCTGGAGCATGCTAAGCTCCAAGCGGAGCGTCTCGCAGTGGTCGGCTCGATGGCGGCCCAGGTTGCTCATGAAATTCGTAACCCGCTCGGCTCAATCTTCCTTAACCTTGACCTGATCGGGGAGGAACTTAACGCTTTCGTAAATTCCAACGGCCGTTCAGCTGCCGAATGCAAGGCGCTCCTGCGCGAGATGCGTTCGCAGGTACTGCGAATCCGTCAAGTGCTACAGGAGTATCTCCGATTCGCGCGAATGCCGAAGTCCGAGCGCGCTGTTGTTTCGCTGAAGGGCTTTCTTGAGGAAAAACTTAATTTCGTCCAGCCGTTGCTGGATCAACGGCACGTGGACTTGAGAAAGACGTTTGATCCGAGCCTGCCACCCGTTTACGCGGATGCCGAGCAACTCTGGGAGGCCTTTTTGAATCTAATCCGTAATGCCGTGGATGCGATGCCCGCTGGAGGAAATCTGACAGTCAGCGCGAAAAGGAATGGTGCAGAGGTCTTGGTATCTGTCAGCGATAACGGTCGGGGCATGACCGAGGAAGAAGCTCGGAATCTTTTCGTCCCATTCTTCACCACGAAGAGCGATGGCACCGGCCTCGGTCTAGCATATGCCCAGCAGGTCATCAATGAACATGGCGGGAAGATTGATTGCGCTACGGTGCGGGGGAAAGGCAGCACCTTTAGCATTCAACTTCCGCTGGCTGTCGGCGCCTGACATGACGATTTACTTCTTCCAACTGTCGGATTTCCGCGATTGCCCGGCAATTGCCGCGATTCGGCTGAATTGGTTCGCGCGGGAGATCATTGCACCTGGGCGACGTGCCGTATGGCGCGGCGCTATTCTTTGAAAAAAATTATGGACGAGTTGCACGATAAATCTGTTTTGGTGGTAGATGACGATCCGGGAATGCTCCGGGCAATGAGTAAAGTGCTTGCCGGTGAAG
>VBQB01000083.1 GCA_005887855.1 Verrucomicrobiota bacterium
TTGCGCCGCGAGAATGGCACGCGGATCGCGCATCGTGACGACAATTTTTGCATGCGGAAAACGAGTGAGAATCGCGGGAATGTGATTACGATTGGCCGGCGTTTTTTCCACCCAGCGCCGAATCGTGTCGAGTGGACGTTTGAGCGCCGCCGCGTACGCTTTCACCATCAGGACAAGCAAATCGTCCTGTGCGTTGGCGGGTTCGAACGCCGCGCGCTCAAATGTTTCGAGAAATTTCTCGCGCGGAAAACTGGCGTAACTCCTCTTGCCCCATTTGCATGGCCCGCCGAATAGCACGTTGGAAAGCGACTGTTTCGTTAGGTAATCGAACTGTGCGCGGCGGCCGCGCGGCCCATACTTCGTGAGGACGGTTGGAAAATAGGCGGTTTCCTCCGGGAGTACGAGCAGTTCGGGATGATTATCGAGCAGCGCTACTAAAAGCGTCGTGCCGGATTTCGCCTGACCCGCGACGAAACAGGCGCGTTGATCAAACGGCAAATCCGAAATCATCGTTTTCGAAGATAACGTAGCACATGCGTCCCGCTTGTGATTCCTCGCAAGAAACGCAAGCCAGAGGCTTACGCTACTTTTGCGTACGCAAAAACCAATCGATGAAACGAGGGAGCCCGTCGCGCAATCGCGTGGTTGGATTGTAGCCTAACAATTTTCTCGCTTTGGAAATGTCTGCGCAAGTCAGCGGCATGTCCCCGGGTTGCTCAGGTAGCCGGTTGATCTTTGCTTTTTTCCCAAGCGCATTCTCGATTGCCGCGATCAAGTCCTTGAGCTGTGTAGTTTCACTCTCGCCGAGATTGAAGATCTCGAAGAGAGGACCGTCATATTTGAGTGCGGCCATCGTGCCTTCAATCACATCGTCGATGTAGGTGTAATCGCGGCGCGTGCTGCCATCGCCGAACTGATCGATTGGCTGGCCAGCGTAGATGCGTCGCGTAAATTGGTGGATCGCCAGATCGGGCCGTTGCCGCGGACCGTAAACGGTGAAATAGCGCAGCGCTACCACGCGCATTTGATATAGATGAGAAAACGTGGAGCAAAGAAATTCGCCCCCAATTTTCGTCGCGGCGTACGGGCTAATCGTCTGACTGAGATGTTGATCTTCCGAAAACGGACCTGTTTTCGAAATGCCGTAAACAGATGAGCTCGATGCGAAGATAAATCGCTCAACCCCCGTCACGCGCGCGGCGTCGAGAAGATGTAACGTGCCGCTGACATTCGTGTCATAGTAAAGTTGCGGATACTGAATCGATGGGCGAACGCCGGCGCGCGCAGCCAAATGGGCAATCGTTTGAAATTTTTCGCGATGAAATAAATTCCGCACCGCGGCGTTGTCACGGAGATCGACATAGTGAACGGCCACGTCTTTAGCGACGGCGGCAATGTTTGCGTGTTTGATTTGCGGATCGTAAAAATCGTTGAAGTCATCGAGGATGGCGACGTTGTGCCCGGCCGCGAGCAGTTTTTCGACAAGATGCGAGCCGATGAAACCAGCGCCACCGGTGACCAGAATTCTCATTAACCGCGAATAAACACCAATGGACACGAAGAAACCGCAAGTTGTTTTGTGATTCGTGTCACTTCGTAGTTAATCAATGAAGAGATTGATCGCGCTAAGCGCCGTCGCATTTGCGATGGGATTCCTTGCGACACTCTGGTTGCGACTTTGGCCGGAATTGACGCGGCCGAAATATGTCGATCCAGCATTTCGTCTTCCGTTTCCAATCGAACTGGCCTCTCTTCCAACCGCGGCTCGTTTCGATTTTCCGCTAGGCAGCGAGAGTGGCGCGATGGCTTATAATGCGCAGCGCTTCACGGAGAAGCATCACCTTGGCGACGACCTGGACGGAATCGGTGGGGAAGACAGCGATCTGGGAGATCCAATCTATGCGGCCGACGGTCGGGTGTTACTAGCACGCGATGGCGGCCCGGGCTGGGGCAATGTGATCATCGTTTTGCATTCCTACATCGATAACGGCAAACGAAAATATGTGCAGTCGTACTACGGCCATGTGGAAACAATGCTTGTTCGCGCAGGCGACGAGGTGCGGCGCGGGCAGCAAATGACCACAGTCGGGACCGCTGATGGTCGTTATTTTGCACATCTCCATTTCGAGATGCGCGAATTCATCACTCCTTTTATCGGCCCGGGTTACCGGGCAGACACGCGGGGCTGGCTACATCCCACGGCGTTCATCGAGGCGCACCGCGGCGCACCGGAGGATGACGTGGGCCGAGTTCCAATTCGTTAGGACGAGCGCACCGCTGGCTCATCGCTAAAAATTGCGCCAGTGCAGCAGCAGATAGCCCCAGTTCGTTACGAACAACGTTATGACCATCACACGGATAAAAATTTTCTGCGCCGAAGTGAAATGCGCAATTCTCAACCGCGGCCACCGCGTGACGAGCACGATCAGCGCATAGACATTAAAGGCCGACAATCCGCACAAAAAAGTGAAGACGAGCGGATTCCATTTCCACGCACGGGAAATATGTCCATGGAAAAATTCGATCGCCGTCCGCGTGGCGCCACACGTTATGCAAGGCAAACCGGTGAAATCATGAAAGGCGCAACGCGGCCACGGCAGACCCAGCCCGAGCCAGGTCGCGGCGACTGCGAGCGACGAAAGTGAGACGCCTAGCCAAATCAGCTCGTGATCAATTTCACCGTGAGCGAGCCGGCGAGCGGAAAGCTGCATTCTTCGGTAATTAGTGCTGCGATGCGCTCCAGGCACCCAACGCACCGAACATCATCGCGATGAGCAAACCGCCACCGCAGCAAATAATCAATGGAAGTAGCACCGCCACGACTGCGCGGCCGCTATCTGTCTCATGGGCGCGAGCGAACCCGATGCAGTAGAGGACGATTTTCCAAACGGCAACAATAAACCCGCCACAGAAAGGGATGATGAGAAGCGGATCGATAGATCCGGTTGCGAAGCAAACAACGCGAAAGGTTGTCTCAAACGATTGTTTGGCGCCACCAACGATCATCAGACAAACATGGAAAATCGCGGCGCTGATAAAGGCGCCTATGACTGCGAAGATCGGCGCTAAAATAATAAGGGCCACGGAGCCGACGCCCGTGCCCACAAACCGACCGAAACCATTTCTGTCACTAAACGTCATCAATGACGGCATGAGTAAAGCAAACAGGAAGTAAACGATGATGCCAAAACTGCTGCCGACCACAGTGTAAAGCAGCGGTTCGCCCAGGCCGCCTTCGCGTTTCATTGCCGTGAATGCCACCCCCGGTTTGCTCAAGACCATTAGCAACGTTTCGACGAAAGCATCCCAAAACCCGCGTTCTTGACGGTGGTCCCAGGGCAATCCGCTACGTGGCGCCGGTGTAGCGGATGCCGCTCCAGCGCTGGCCGGGGGAGTTGGCGATGGTGGGCCGATTTGCGAAGGCGGCGCGGCAGGCGGAACGCCACCGAGCTCTGGAAATTGCGAAAGCGCTTGCCAATTCGCCATTCCTTCGCGCCAACCGAGATCGGTTGACGCAAAGCGACCTGTACGTAACCCTTCGCGTATTTCCTCTTCTGAAAAAGTGCCCAGACTGGTCGCACCGCGATTGACGTGGATCGTTGCCATAATCCCCGCGTTTTAGTGAGGCGGAGAGGAGAGCGCAAGTTAAATGGTTAAAAGAGTTACAAAAGTTACAAAGGGTAGCCCTTCTCAACCTTTGCAACGTTTTTAACCTTTAACTTTTTCGGCACATCCAGAGCGCGCCAGAAATACCACGCAGCGATAGAGCGATACGGCCGCCATTTGTCGCCAAATTTCATCAGCTGCTTCGGCGTGGGCAATTTTTTCCGGTCAAACGTTTTTGCGAAACCTTTGCGAACGCCGTAATCATCGACCGGCCAGACATCGGGCCGGCCCAGATCAAAAAGAAGAAGCATCTCGACGGTCCAACGGCCGATTCCGCGCACGGCGGTAAGGCGCGCGATGATCTCCTCATCACGCATGCGGACAAGTGCACGTCCGGACGGCACGATGCCTTCGATGGTTTTCGCGGCAAGATCCTTTAACGCAGCGGTCTTGCTGCGCGAAAGGCCAGCCGCACGAAAAGTTTCGCCCGGCGTCGCGAGAATTTGATCCGGATCGAGCCATTTTCTTTTGGGGTAGAGCGCGCGAACGCGACCGAAGATGGTTGCGGCAGCTTTGCCGCTGAGTTGCTGATACGCAATTGATTCGGCAAGCGCGTCAAATGGACGGATGGATAGCGCTGGTTTGATATTGTAACGAAGCGATTGCGCGATCAGCGCGGCCAATCGAGGGTCGGTTGCGGCAAGATGTTGATGCGCCTGCTCGTGATCCATATGTCGATCTTAACTATACACGGGCTCGCAAATATCTCATTGCTCTTGCTCGGCGAAGTCTTTTCTGTTTCATCACACCATGACAACCCAACTGACTTGGT
>VBQB01000084.1 GCA_005887855.1 Verrucomicrobiota bacterium
CATCGGATTGGGTCGCGGTCTGGTGCAGAAAGGCGAAATCGCGATCAGCGCGACCAATCGTAATTTCAAAGGTCGCATGGGCGACCGCGATGCGCTGGTGTATTTGGGTTCGCCCGCGGTGGTGGCAGCCAGCGCGTTGGCTGGATTCATTTGCGCACCAAAAGATTTCGCTGAGCGCGCCGCGGGCACAGCTATCCGGCGCGCCGAAAAGAAATCTACCCCACAAGCTTCGGTGGAGATCATCGCCGGCTTTCCGACGAGCGTGCGCGGGCGCGTTCTCTTTATCGACAAAGACAATTTGAACACAGACGGCATTTACGGCAGCAAACACACTTACCGCGACGATATGACGCCGGAAGAAATGGCAGCAGTAACATTTGAAAATTACGATCCGAACTTCAACGCCCTCTATCGCCGGGGCGACGTCGTGGTAGGCGGCTTAAATTTTGGCAGCGGATCCAGTCGCGAGCAGGCTGCGACGGCGCTGAAGTTCAAAGGCATTCCCTGCGTCATCGCTGCCAGCTTTTCCGAAACCTACAAACGCAACGCGTTCAATAACGGCTTCGTAGTATTTGAGTGCCCTGACTTAGTTACGCACCTGCGCGCGATCCGGCAGCTGCCGGACGCCCCTACAAAGGTAGCATCGGAGATCACGATCGATTACGCCAAATCCATCTTGACCATCGATGGAAAATCATTCGCCTTTCCCCCGCTTAGTCCCGCGGCTCAAGAACTGATCGTGGCCGGCGGCGCCGAAAATCTGGTAGCGACCCGGCTTCGCGCGAAGCCGCAAAGAACCACATAATTTTCTGGGTTTTTCTCCCGTACTTCTGTTAGCGCAGGCAATGACACTCGGCTCGGAGTTCGTGTACTAGCCGCGGTGGCCCGCCCAGACGAACTTCAAAACTGTCAATTGAGCTTCACGAATGCGAATTTATCCTTCACTTCATTCCAATACGCACCAGCCGATTCTGCTTTCAACAGCTCTCGATAAATCGACTTCGAAACATTGAAGTAACGATATGTGTCTCCGCCTCTGAACTCGACATCCAGCGATCGCATCTCTTCGTCGTAAGTAACGGTCGCTATCGCGGATGAACCGAGCCTGACACGCTTCATCTCAACTCCTTTCGGGCCTTGACCAACTTTTCAAAAAAATTTCGTTTCGCCTCGTTTCTGTTCAGAAGACAGCAGCTTTCCTACATAGATCAATGAATTCAGCGGCCCCTGCTTGCGGGTGGTGATGCTCGCCGATAAAATGGCAGGCAAATGTCTAAATACAAAATTGCGTGGATGCCTGGTGACGGAGTTGGCGATGATGTTATGGAGGCGGCGCGCATCGTTTTGGATCGCCTGAAACTTGACGCTGAGTACGTTCCTTGCGACATCGGCTGGGAGTTTTGGTGCAAGGAAGGCGACGCGCTTCCAGATCGCACCGTGAAGGCTCTCAAGGAAACCACATGCGCTCTCTTCGGTGCCATCACCAGCAAGCCGCAATCTGAAGCCAAGGAGGAATTGATTCCAGAACTCAAGGACAAGGGGCTGGTTTACTTCTCGCCCATCGTCAAGCTGCGGCAGATGTTCAATCTCCATACCAACATGCGACCGTGCAAAAGTTATCCCGGCAATCCGCTGAATTATCGCGGCACCAAGATCGCCAATCCCAGCAGCCAGGACATCGCGATCGATCAAGTTGTGTTCCGTGAAAATACGGAAGGCATGTACGGCGGCGTCGAGTTCTTCCCGTTGCCGGAATCGGTTTACACGGCGCTGTGCGCCAACCCGAAGATGAAGAAGTGGAAGGAGAAGGGACTTGAGAATGTCGCGCTCTCCACTCGCATCATGAGCAAGCAAGCTTGCACCAACATTTGCAAGCAAGCCTTCGAATTCGCCACAGAAACCGGACGCAAGCGCGTCACGCTGATCGAGAAACCAAATGTGCTGCGCGAAACCGGCGGCCTAATGATGCGTTGCTTCCGCGAAGTGGCGAAGAGTTACCCGGACATTCGGGCGGATGACGCGAACATCGACGCGATCTGCATGTGGATGTTCAAGAATCCCCAGGATTACTCGGTGCTGGTGGCGGAAAACATGTTTGGCGACATCGTCAGCGATTTGTGCGCCGGCCTGGTCGGCGGACTTGGCTTCGCGCCCAGCGCCAACCTGGGCGACACCTACGCCGTCTTCGAACCAACACACGGATCGGCGCCGAAATACGCTGGTCAATACAAGGTCAATCCAATCGCGATGCTTCTGACTGCCAAGCTGATGCTCGACTGGCTAAAGGAAACGGAACGGGCCACGCGTCTCGAAACCGCGATTGCTCGTGTGATCGCGGAAGGCAAAGTGCGCACCTACGACATGGGCGGCAAAGCTTCCACACTGGACGTGGCCAAAGCTGTCGCTGAGTACGCCAGTCAATAAACCAAGGAACGCCAGACGACGACTTCGTTTCAGAACTCGAAATCGATCCTGTTCAAAGGCCTAACTGCCGGAATTACCTACACCTTCAATTGTGTGCCATCGGCGGGAGCACCGGACAGACCGGTTGGAGCGATCCGGTCTCGCAAATGGCGACGTAAGGGACAAGCTCTTGTCTGGCGCTGCTATTCGCCTCGCGCTTTTGGCGGGCATTCTTGTAGTATCGCAGCGTGAAGTCCACGCAGTATTTCCTCGCCATGCGACGTCGAGCTGACCGCGCTGAGATTCGAGAGGAATGGATTCAACGGGCCATTGATCATCCGATTAAAGAGAGTCTTAAAGCGGATGGCCGAATTCGCCTTTGGACGCTCGTGGCCGAAATGGACGGGCGATATTTGCGGGTTATAATGCTTCCAGATCGGGAGACGGTCCACAACGCCTTCTTTGATCGTTCGTTTAAGCCATGAAAATCCAGTATTTCCAGGACACAGATACACTCTATATCGAGTTTAAGGCTTCAAAGGTGGTGGAAACCCGCGATCTGGACGAAAACACACTTATTGATTTGGATGAGAAAGGGAATATCCGCGGCATAACCGTCGAGCACGCCAGTGATCGCGCCGATATCCCACGCTTCTCATACGAGCAGGTTACAATCTAGAAAGTAATCTCATAAACCCGGGGGAAGACTGTCCCGCTGGATCCAGCGTCAACCTCGGCGGCAACTACGCTGTTTTTGAGCCATCGCACGGCTCTGCGCCGAAATACGCGAGTCAATACAAGGTCAATCCGATCGCAATGCTTCTGACCACGAAGCTGATGCTGGACTGGCTCAAGGAAACCGAAATGGCGACGCGTCTGGAATCCGCCATTGCTCGCGTGATCGCTGAAGGAAAAGTGCGCACGTACGACATGGGCGGCAAAGATTCCACACTCGACGTCGCCAAAGCCATCGCCGAGTACGCCAGTTCATAACTGGAAGATCGACATTCTCTTTTTTGGCGATACGGCCCGAAGCACTTTGTGGCGCCGTAATGCTGTGAAGACGTTGTTTCACATCTTCCGCATCAGTCGCGTCCCTCAACACGCTCGTCTTCTCGCTTAGCTTCGGATTCGTAGCGTTGTGCTAGACGACGAAATGTTAACGCGGTGCGCGGCGAGGCGACTTTAACTTTGTTCGCGTAATCCGCGTATTTTTTTGCGAGCTCTCGTTCCTTCTCCCCGCCTTCAGTCATGCTTTTCCAGTGCGCACCGCGCTGGTTCGCTACTGCGACTTCGAAGCCCCCCAAGATTTCGTCAGTCGGCACAGATTCTAAAACGTCCCGGACCGCCTGGCATGGCCACGTTCCGTCGGGATCTGCTGGAGCGCAGGAAAGTTGATCGCCAAGCATCGCATCACAGATCTCGATTCGATCACTCGCTGCACAAAGCTTCCTTGCATCCTCAATCCAAGTTTTCAAAACTGAAGCGTCGATTGATCCGTCGGGTCGCGATCCAGGAATCCCGGTCCAAGACTTCATTAGCTTCCGCGCTGCCTCAGCAATAGGTGCTTTGGCTGGATCGGGGGTTCTGTTTTTGTCCTGTGACTCAGCCTTTGTTATAAACTGTGCCTCGATCAATTCCGCGAAGAACGCGGGGTTTCGCGATAGCTCGCCGTGAAGCGTCTTGGGCGAAAAACTCTGGTGCTGTGCGAGTGGCAGGAATCGATATTCGAGTGTTACGAGCCGCGCTTTATCAGCCGCAGGGTCGTTCTGCAGAAAGCTCATCAACTCGCACAGTTCCCAAACGAAATGGTGATTGACTGGTATATCTGAATCGGCTTTTCCTGAGTCGAGGGACGCAGCATCGACGGCATCTGCTACAAGGCCCCAATCGAGCCTTTTCTTCGCGTGGTACGCAGAGAACACGCAATTTGCAGCAACAACAGGACGGGTTTTCTCCGCCGTAACGTTTCCCACGTCTTGCGCTCGAAATTCATGGCGAGCGCGAATTCAGCGACCGCCTCGTCCGACCAATCTTCCAGCGGCAGACCTTCAACGCGATTTTGTGAACATGATCGACGAGAAAATTGCTAAGATTTTGCAAGGCGGTCGAGAATTCTTCCACCCGTTTGCCGCAGATCGATGATGTCAATCTTACCGGCAATGCGCCACCGCACTAGCCATCGACTCCGTGCTTGAGCTGGCGTTCGTACGCGGCGCCGTCAAAGTGGCCTTTCGACTCTGCGATGAGCCCGTCGTTGTGGATCTACCGGAAGTGCGCCATCGTACCTACTCCGCGCCGACCGATGCTGAAGGCGCCCATCGGTCTCGCATCGGGATGCGGCTCTCTTTTCATTAGGTCGTCCTCAACGTGACGGTGGAATTCTTCGCCGAAAAAAATCCGTTACTTCACG
>VBQB01000085.1 GCA_005887855.1 Verrucomicrobiota bacterium
ACGGCGCGCATGCAAGCGACGTGAAGAATTCCGTGAAACGCGACGAGATCGCGGTGGTCACGAGTTTGTCCGGCGACTCTGTCGTCACTCGAGCCGAGGCAGCCCGATTGCGAAACGAAAATCTTAATCTGCACAAAGAACTTGAAGCGCGCTCTGCACCGCTGCCGATCGGATCGGGTAAAGCGCAAGCACGCGATGCAGGCTCCAAGAAAACCGCCTCGAGAAAATCTGAGGGGCGAACTTATGTTGTTCGGTCAGGCGATACACTCGTGTCGATTTCGCGAAAGTTTTATAAGTCATCGACCCGCTGGAAAGTGATTTTCGACGCGAACAAGCAAGAGATCAGCGACCCTAAAAAACTCACCGTCGGCCAGAGCTTGATTATCCCCTAGCGCCTTGCTTGCTGCAGCAAGGCGCCCTTTAACGGCCTGGCACCGGCGCCTGTCTGTCGCGAAGGTGCGATGCGCGATCATTTAGAAAACTGGCGAACTCTAGGGCGGCAGCCACTTCACTCTGTGCTTGGGCCTCGGCTGAAGCAGGTGAGGATCTCCGCGACGTTTTATCGCTAGAACTGATCGCGTAAAAATAACCCGAAGGAATTAACTCCGTCGAATTGTCGTGTGCGCTCTTCCAGCTCACCTCTCCCTGGACACATGTGATGCGCGCCGTTGCGCCATCCGTTTGCAGTGTAAAAAGAGATCCGCGTCCGGCTACAACCATTCCGATTTCTGTTTTAATTTTCAGATCGTAATCGCCCGCTCCCAAATTCGAAACCGATGCGCGGACGATTCCTTTACTCAAATCGAGGATAGCCAGACGCGATCTCATCGCGTCGACCATCGCGTTGCCCCATTTCGCGAGGCGTAATTGGTCGAATCGAACATCTGTTTGCTCCGCAACCTCAACAAAAATTCCGGGAACAAGACAGAGCGAAACCTTTCCGTACCGCGTGGTCTTCAACTCGTCTCCGACGGCGACGTGAGACGCGGCCGATAACAGGCGCGAATTCTGGTCGATCTCGTTTCTGTTCCCGAAGGTTGTTTTACCTTCAGCGTTTAGAACCGTGGCGAGCACCCGTGCGCCGTAATGGTCGAGCCAGAATGAAAGACCGGCGAAAAAAACCACGGCGCAAAAAAGCCAAATCAAAAACGGACCCTCTGATTTCTGACATCCGACGCGCATGTAAATCACGCTTGCCGCGCATTTTTCCGCTAGTCAACCAACAGCGGAGCGATAAGGGCACGCTCTTCCGGCAACAGCCGGGCTGCTCCCAGATTGCGCGCATCGCCTTTGGCGCCCTCTTCGTAGCCGTTTATCGCGAGAATGGCAGCACGAACCGCAAGCGCGCCGGGAGGCTCAGAGCCTGTTGCACGCACTGTGCGGAAGACTGCTAGCGCATCTTCTTTCCGGCCTAGGCGAAGCCGTGCCAAGCCCAGGGTTGCCCGAGCCGACCAATTCCACGGTTCCTGTGCAACAAGGATCTCAGCCTGGCGCTCTGCCGCTTTAGCTGCGCCATCGGACGCACCGAGCAAGAGTCGCAGATAAGCATCTTGATTTCGTGCGGCCGCGTCGTCCGGCCAAAGCCGGACAATCTCCGCTGCGACGGTTTGCGCCTGAGCGGTGTGTCCGGACGCCAATGCTATGCGTAACCGGCCGGCATACGCTGCGCGATTTTTGGGCGCGAGTTTGATCGCTTCAGAGTAAGCCTCATGGGCGACGTCGCCGGCACGGTTTTGCTCGGCGTAAGCCGCCAGGGCCAACAGCTTTTCCGCAGTGTTGGCGGCTTCCAGAGCGCGCTGCCATTCATTAGTTGCGGCAGTGGCTTCGCCGAGATGTATCCGTGCCACGGCCAGATACATGTGTTGAAGAACTGGTTCGATCGGAAAACGCTCGCTGGCGAGCGCATCTTTGATGTCATTCCAACGTTCAAGGGCTGCCAGGGCATTGAGATGCTGCAGAAAAAGGTCCTGGCGCCGAGAGGCGCGCTCTGCAGGCAGCAATTGCAAAACTTTTGCCGATTGGCGGAGATTGTTGAGCCACGCTGCCAGGGCAGCGAGCGTTTCGTCATCTCCGCTTCCGAAGCGCTTCACAGCTTGTGCAACGTACTCATCGGTGAAGGCCGGATCGTGCTGAACGCGCAGTTCGAGCGCGAGTAGTTTATGGTAAGGCCGACCTTCAGGATGATTTTCCAGAGCGTTTGCCACTTCGGGCCGGCCCATTGTGGCTCCGCCTGAGGCAGATTGCGAGGTAGGGCCTAGCCCAAAGGACAGACTGCCGACCCCGAAAGCATTCGAGGTGTCAGGCGTCGTTTGCGTATTCGTGGCGGCGCCAAGTGAAAGAGAAGCATTATCGCTGGCCGACGGCACGGGCGCGCGCGCCTGCTCGCGCGCGAGGAAAACAAGCGCGTCAAGCGACGCCGCATTTTTTGGGTCGCGTGCAAGGTCTTCAATGCGTTTCCACGCACTGATGAACGGCTGCGAATCACGCGTAGTGACGGAGAGGACAAGGATCGCGGCGGAAAGGATGTCGTAAGGCTTTGCGTGTTTGTCGGCCAGCGCACGCTCCGCATAATCGACTGCGAGAACTGCGTCGTTGCGGCGAACAGCAAGTTGACCCGCCAACACGATATCGACGGGTGCCGGATCGGCTCGCTGCGCGAGCAGCGCATCAATTTGCGTCGCGGCTGCCGGCAATTCCCCGGTTGCAAGAGCGGCTCCGGCAAAATCGCGGCGGTCCTCGATTGTAAGGCGATGTTCGTCGTCGAGTTTTTTCCACCATTCCAGCGCTGCCGTTGCCTGGCCTGCGCCCGAGAGCAGACGCGCGATCGCGCGCCACGCCTCGGGTTCAGTTGGGCGCAGCAGGTACGCGTCGCGCGCTTTGACATTGGCCTGGCTCCATTGTTTTTTCTCGATTAAGGCGAACGCCTCACGCGCAAGGCGGCGCGACTGCCACGCCTTGGTTGCTGCCCCCAGTCTGGGAACGCCAAAGTAGAGCGCAACGCCGAGAGCACAGATCCCCGCCGCCCCGAGGAAAAAGAATAGTCGGACCTGTCGGGCGCGAACTTCTTCGGGCGGGGTCAGGCCGAGATTGTCTCTGGTTGCGCGAGAGCGTGACGGCCGGCTAGTCACGAGAGACGTTTCAGCTGTAGCGTGCGATTTTACGAGACTAAGTCACCGTCGCGGGCGCCACCCTAAGTGCGACGCCAACGACCCGCCTTCGTGCAACTACGGCGTGGTAGGAGAGAGCGGATTAACCGGCGGCGCTGATGCCAGCAGAGTCCTATAACGCCAAGCACTCCACCGACGACGGTAGTGGGTTCCGGAACGACCGCGTTAATTTGAAGATTATCGAGATAGGTATGATTAGCTGCGTTGTTGGTTGTACTCCCAGTGAAACAGACTTCGATCAGGGCGTTGGATGTGTTACCAGCTCCACTTATGTTAAAAGTGTAAAGGTGGTAAAGAGTGTCGGTGTGGGGTATTGTAACCAGGCCATCAGGGGTAACAGTAAAGGTAGTGCCGCCATTTGTGCTGTAGCGGACTTCCATTGCGGTGAATTGTGTTCCATTTCCGAGGCTCGCAAGCGCAAAACTGAGTGAAGCCTGCGCGTACCCTGTGGTGTTTATGCCAAACCGGAAACAGTCCATATTGGCCGTGCCTTGGGTATTACCCCTGAGTTCGAGGGCCGTATTCGTCGTCGGGACGTCAGGGACGAGTTCATTGAGTATGGTGCCGACTGCTGGGGTAACAAGGAGACCCCCAGGCGGAAAGGGATTGGTGGGAGAGTTGATAATCGTTTCGTTCTCCAGGAGGGGATACAGGCCTCCGGGGCCTGGCGCAGGAACCGATGTGAAAGTGTTACCTTCGAAATTGAAATAGGCTAATACGTCCGCATCGGCCCTGGGGGCGAGAGCCCCTGTAAGCATTAACGCGCCCGCAACTCCACCAAAAAGCCAATGAAATCTCCGGAAGCGGACTGACCTCTTACGACCCCTAGGCGGGGTCGCTAAATCGGGCGGCAAAGCTTTCTTAAAATTTCGCGTAATCCCTCCCAAGTTTGAGATTGCGCTCTCTTGTAGCAAGCCCCACGGGCAGAGCAAGACATTTTTTAGATTTTTTGCGGGGTGCAGCCACAGCCCCATGCCCGCGTGCCCTGAGACCGCAGCGCACGTCTTTGCAGAACGAGTCGGGACGTTCGCGGCGTCTTGCGCTAATGCGTTGAACCGCTCGAGCGTTGAGGCGTTAGATCGTTGAAGAAAGGCGACTGGTATTTCTACCAGTCGCCTTCTTACTACTTATTACTTCTTGTTTACGTTATTGTAAAACAGGTCCTTTTTCTTTCTTAAGGGCAATGGCCCGGGCCGGTTGCACCCATGTTGTAGTTATCCAGCGCGTTTGTGAGCGTGCTGGTAGCGCCTGGACTTAGGAATCCGTTACCAATCGGAGGCACAACCAGCGCGCCGATTAGAGCGCCTGCCCTTGTGACCGCCGTTTGAATGGCCGACGGGTTCGCTCCGTTGGCGATGTTGAGCTTTGCCGTGATCAAAGCATTACGTTTTGGACCGGCCAGGCATCTGGATGATTTTTCCAGTAGCTCTGCGTATAAGTGCAGCCGCCTGCGCCGCCACGGCATCGAGCTGTGGAGCACTGGCCGTAGCTGAATGGGCTTCGTTGAAACTGGTTGTTCGCATGCGCAAAAGCGCGAAACGCATACACGGTGTTGCAATCCAGCGGCGTATTACATTCGTTGCTGGTTCCGCAAGCGTCAATCAGAGCGTCGCTAATAGCGATTTGAACCTCGGCATCCGGAGTAAGGTTGTAGTTGATGCACTGAGGCACACCGGTGAAATTAGCTCCACAAAAGCTATTTCCGTCCGAAGGCCACCTGCCTCCGAGCGCGGCTAGGTCGGCCGCTTTCATCCACTGAACGGAAAAGCCAGCGGGCGTTCCTGTGGCTCCAGCCCTGATCGTCAATGTTATGGACCCGGGTGTCGAGCTGAAGCACAACACGGTCAACGGAGCCAACGGCGGTTTGATTCTGCCATTATTGTTAATACCGCCCTGCGCCGGATTGGAATGGCCAGCCGCGTAGAGACCGCTACACGCCACAAGCGCGAGCAGTGTTGTTACAGTTTTATGCATATTGTTTGGCCAAGGAGAAACGCCCCTTTGATTGGTGGGCACATTTCTCACACCCTTCTCCGGAAACGGCGGGGCGAAGTTCTGGAAAAAGTTAAAAAATTTCGGAACACAGACTTTTCAGCCTGTTCGCCAGTAGAGTTGCACTCCGCCCGATTTTGCTTCGTCACGCAGATTTTTTTGAATTGAGAGTTGCGCGGAGAGCAACCAATCGGCTGGTTCTGCGTGTGAGCCAATCAGCTCGCGCACCGAGACATCCGCGCGCGACGCGTCGCAGGCAATAATCGCGATCGTCGCTTGGTCACGCACATCCTCACGCGTAAGTGCCGTTTTGCCGGCGAGCTGTTTCCAGAACTTGAGCGCCTCCGGCTGATGCATGAGGGAAAGGAAACTGGCTACGGCCCGCAATGCTTGCGGCTCGGCCGGGCGCAACTGTACGCCGCAACCGCCTCACCGCGCGCATTGCACGGCCACAAGTAGGAGCACGAGCACGACGATACGGCGTCGGTTTCGGAGTTTGAGCCGCAGCTCCTCGGTCGTGAGCATGAAATCGATCAGAAGTCATGAATCAAAAAAAGAGGAAGTAGAAATTAGAATGGAGTCGACATTCTACTTTTCTGCATGTCGTCCCCTGACCGCCATGTCCTACTTTCTACTCTCGATTTTTATTAGCTGTGGCAAAGCTCGCGCAAAACGCGCCTCGACCTGGTCCAGATCAGTCGGGCCGCGACTGAGAACTATGAATTCCATCACTTGCTGGCCCAGATGTCGCCGTCCTTCGAGGACCTCACGAACGCGTTCACCGCGGGTCCAGCTTGAAGGAGAAGTTGCCATTTGCGACGGGTTGGCACCGGCGGCAGAAGGCGTTGGCACACGGTCCTCCGATAAACAATAGAACGCGTGCGCGGCCGGCGGCGGCGCGGAGTCTTCGGATGTGCCATGACGAAATTCGAAATGACGAAACGGAAGAGCGAATGATGCGCTGACCGAATAATCGCGCACCCCTGTATCGGCCACTTGGGTCCAGCCGACCGCGGGCAAACAGACATCAGGCCGGTGCAAGTTGGCGAGAAGCGCGCTGTTTCGGCCAGGCTTCCAGCGAAAGAGGTACAAAAGACAAGTAATGGTGCTCGGTTTCGGCTGACCCAATGTGGCCGGCGAAGTAGCGGCGGACAACGTCCAAGCAGCTGCTTGTCCCTCATCGAAACGGAGCACGCGACGCACTTCTTCGTCGATCTTCAGTTTATGAAAGTTAGGAGCGGCTTCCGGCCATCGCACATCCCAGCGAGTGGTCGAGACAAGATTTTCCTCATGCGCGCGATACCAAAGCTGGGCGCCCGCCTCAACGGCGACGATCCAACAAAGCGCGAAAACAAGGTACGACGCGGGAAGCGCAGAGTAGGAGATTCGATGTTCGATGTCTGATGTTGGATGTTGGATGTCCCCATCTTCCATCTTCGCTCTCCCTTGTTCCTTTTTGCGTCCCAGTAACGTGGCGAGAATCAACGTGCCTACAAAAACAAGCCCGATGATCGTGTAACTGGCAAGATCGTGCCAGCGGTTGATCTCGGAAATACTTTTCGTGGCTGCAATCCAGACGAGCAAAGTTGCACGCAAGAAATTGGCGATAAGCGCAATTGCGACCGCGCCGGCGATAAGCACAATGCGGCGCGAGATCGACAGTCGTTTCAGTTCGCCGAAGAGCAGGCCGATCATGAGCGACGTCTGCAATGAACGCACGCCGCTACAGGCTTCATTTACGCCTACTAAACCGCTTGTCACCCGGATCAGGTTTCCTTCCAGTTGCGCAGGAATTCCAAAGAGGGCGATCGTTTCCGCGGCGACAGCGGCAACGGCGCGCATTAGACCCTGGATAATGGGAGCTTCGACCGGCGTCACCCACGGCACCGCCACGAAAATGAACGCGACCGGAAACGCGAAATGGCGGAGCCACGGTCTGCCGCCCACGTACCATAGATATAAGAGAGTCAGCGTCACGACCAACGCGGCGTCGATCCAAGCGACTGGGCGCCACTCTGGATTCGCAATTTCAAAAAGGCGGACTGGCAGTAGTAGAAAAAGCGTGGGAACGCCTATCAAAATCGCGACGATCTGGAGGGACGGCCGCGGTGCCGTCCCAAAATTTGAGCGAGGCGGATATCGTCCCTCAATCGGTCGATCTTCCCAGCGGAGCCAAAAAAGATAGAGCGCAAAAAAAGGAACGAACCATCCGTAATTGTATTGCTCATTAACCGACCATTCGCCACTAAGTTGCCGGCATAGGATGAACCAGAGCGCACCGAAAAAGACAAAAGGTAAGACGGAGCGCGCCGAAAAATGTCTGATGGACAACGGCGAAGTTTCAGCGGGCGTGCGCGTGATTGTTTTCTTGGCGACGACCGATTGCATGTGCGGCCATCTTACCAGATTTTTCGACCGCACGCGACACGCGTGCCGCCACCGCGGTAAAGGCAGCCGTGCCGGCTGCAAAGTTCCAAGATCCGGAGGCGATGCGCCTGTACTGCAGCTTAAGTATTCGATGTTGGATGTTGGAAGTTGAGTGTTGGATATTCATTCGGTGGCCACTCAACAAGTGCTCGGTATCCGGTTTTTCAATGGCAATGTCGATGAAGCAGTCGCGTTGATGGTTCGGCATGGCGGCTTTCTCGTCGCGCCTTCCGGTACCTGTTTCGGACGGCTACGCGATGACGAGTCGTATCGACGCGCAATGCTCGCGGCCGACCTGGCGATCGCTGACAGCGGCTTGATGGTTCGCATTTGGCGATTGCTGCGGCGTGACAAGATTCGGCGCGTTTCCGGTCTCAAATATTTGCAACAATTGCTGGCGAAAGTGAAAGGCGAGGGAACCGCAGAGATTTTCTGGATCTTGCCGAGCCAGCGCGCCCGCCAAAAATTGATGGATTGGTCGCGCCGGGACGCTTTTCTAGTCAAGATCGACAACTGGTATGTCGCGCCGAAGTACGGATTGGAAATTGAAGATGGAAGTCTTCTGGCGCGGGTCGAGCAACGCCGCCCTGCGCACGTCGTGATCGCGATCGGCAGTGGGCCGCAGGAAAGGCTCGGACATTATCTCCGGGAAAACTTATCCTATCGGCCGGCGATCTATTGCACAGGTGCAGCGCTTGGCTTCATTACGGGCGATCAGGTTGCAATTCCAGATTGGGTCGACCGCTTTTATCTCGGGTGGCTCTTGCGGTTGCTCGCGCAGCCGCGCCGTTTCATCCCGCGGCTAGGGCAAGCTTTTGAACTCCCCTGGCTCATTTGGAAATACGGCGAGAATGTACCGCCGATGAGAAGCAGCAAGAGGCGAGCGACTAGTGACCGGTGAATCGTGAATGGATTTCGGCTTTGAGAAAAAGAGCGAATCAAATTACTCATCATTCCTTTGTCGTGCTTTTTGCGCTGGCGGCTTTCGCTAGCGCCGGCCAGACGAATGCGCAGTCACAACGCAACCAGACCAAGGCGTCACCCGCCCTTCAATCTCCTGGCGCGAAACAAGGATTGGATTTCTCCGTTGGGGGGCGCGGTCTCGATTCGCTCTCTTTTAACGGACAATCGCTCCTCTGCTCGCCTCAGAGCGGAGAATTACAGCCGTGGAAATCTGTTTTTCGCGCGGCGCTTGACGCGCTTCTGCCGCATAAGTCACCACCAGTTATAACAGCCAATAAGCAGACGAATTCAATCGAGCTGGCCTATGCATGGGGGCGCGTTTCCTGCGCCTACGGCAAAGAAGGCGACAGACTCACGATGCGAATTGAGGTTTCGAATGGCGGCACGGAAGAGCTCGATGAACTTTCGCTTCGTTTGATGGAGCTGAATTTTCCGAGTGTGCCGGACGGGGGCACACTTGAAGCGGGCATGTTTGGCTTCGGATTCAAAGAAACCCTGCGCCCTCTATACGAGTACCCCGCGGTTGCCGATCCGCAGTTTGTTGTGCCGATTGTCCGAGTCGATTACGGAACCGGCGCGCTCAACTTTTGCAGCGATGATCTCAAGTGTTCCCTCAGTGTGCCGTATTCGACGAATCCGCCGGCCAAAACCAGCTATCCATTCATCATGAACTGCCATGAAATCAAGCCAGGCAGCCTCGCGACTTTCAATATTTCGCTGCGCTTTGGACCAGCAAATTCGCGCGTGCCAGATTTATCGCACGACGTTCTGGAGCGCTATGCAGAAAAGTATCCATTTCAAATAAACTGGACCGATCGTCGTCCCATTGGCGCGATTTTCCTGGCCAGCTCGGCAATCGAAGTGGCAACCAATCCGCGCCGCTGGATTCTGAACTCGGGCAAGATCGACATCACGACCGACCAGGGCAAAAGGGTTTTTCGTGAAGCGTTGCTCAGGCTCGCCGATAACAGCATCAACGTGTTAAAGGATGCGAACGCGCAGGGAATGATTACTTGGGACCCGGAAGGGCAGGAGTTCCCGGCAGCTTGTTATTATGGCGATCCTCGCTTGACGCCGACTCTGGCCTCTGAAACGGAGTTCGGGGGTGAAGGCAGGGCAAGTGTTATTGACCAATATTTTGCAAAGTTTCGTGTTGC
>VBQB01000086.1 GCA_005887855.1 Verrucomicrobiota bacterium
AAGCCACCGATTTTTCCAAGCACTTGTGGACTGTGGGTTTGCTTAACGAGTGATTGAATGCGCCGCTTGAGCCGATTGCCAAGATCGATATCAACGCCCGCACGCGCGTAGGCCTTTCTCTTCTTAACCACGGATGTGATAGGAGCTTACAGATTATTCCACACTCAATCTGTGCAAATCTCCGTACCTGTGGATGCCGACTTTTCGACCTTATTTCAAATCCGCAAACAAAGTCGGATGCACTTCCTCGGCAGCGAGAGCTTTCGCGCGTTGCTCGCGTTTTTCCATAATGAATTTGTCGAGCGCAGGGTCGACAGGCAGGGGATAATCGCCCGTGAAACAGGCGAGGCAAAAACTGTTGAGCGGCTTTCCGGTCGCCCGCACCATTCCCTCGACATCAAGATAACCAAGGCTGTCCACGCCGAGATATTTGCAGATTTCTTCGATCGACATCTGATTGGCAATCAACTTTTCCGGATCGGGAAAATCGATGCCGTAATGGCAAGCGAAGCGGTGTGGCGGACAGCTCACCCGCATGTGCACCTCCTTCGCCCCAGCCTCGCGTAGGTTTACGACGCGCGCCCGCGACGTCGTGCCGCGCACGATTGAATCGTCGACAACCACAACGCGTTTTCCCGCGACCATTTCCTTGATCAGATTTAGTTTCACCCGCACATCAAAATCCCGAATCAGCTGACTCGGCTGCAAGAATGTGCGGCCAATGTAGTGATTGCGAACAAAAGCATGTGCGAACGGAATCTTCAGTTCCTCGGCGAAACCGAGGGCGGCATAATTTCCGGAGTCCGGTACGGGTACAACAATATCTGCATCGACAGGAAATCTACGCGCAAGCTCGCGCCCCATTTCTGTGCGCACTTTTCCGACGTTGACGCCGCCGATAATGCTGTCCGGGCGTGCAAAGTAAACATATTCGAACATGCAAAACGCCGGTCGCTCATCCGGAAAAGGCCGTTCCGAGCGCAATCCGTTTTCGTCAATGATCAGTACTTCACCTGGCTCAATCTCGCGGATGAACTCTGCGTGAATGAGATCAAAAGCGCAGGTTTCGGAGGCGACAACATAAGCGCCGTCGAGTTTACCGAGTGCAAGCGGTCGCCAACCAAAAGGATCACGTACCGCGATAAGTTCGCGCTCACTCATAATCAGAAGTGAGAAGGCGCCTTCGATCCTGCGCAATGCGGCCAGAACATTACTTCCGTTCTCAGATGGCCGCGCAAGCAGATGTAAAATAATTTCGCTGTCCGCAGTCGTTTGGAAGATAGAACCCTTCCGCTCCAACTCGTCGCGCAAAAGGTCCGCATTAATTAAATTGCCGTTGTGCGCGATCGCCATCTGTCCGCGCACGCAGTCCACCACGAAGGGCTGCGCATTTTTAATCGTGCTTGTCCCTGTGGTCGAATACCGCGTGTGTCCAATCGCGCGCGTGCCTTTCAATTTCTCCAGCTCGCTCTGTCCGAAAACTTGCGAAACCAGGCCCATATCTTTATGGACGAGAAATGTCGTGCCTGGGCCGTTGCTGCTCACAATGCCGGCGCTTTCCTGGCCGCGATGTTGCAACGCGAACAAGCCGTAGTAGGTCAGCACCGCCGCATTCGGATGACCGAATATGCCAAAGAGGCCGCACTCATGCTGCGGAAACACGACGGAGTTTGGCGCTTGATCGATGTCGCGCTTATCTGGAGAGATCACACTAAATAATCCACCAAATGAGCCAGCATTCAATGTTGTGTTCTAGTGGCACTTCACAAGCTCGGAATTCTTTCCGTTTCATCTTCGACAGCGCGACGGATGGCGTTAAACCAGTCATCGTAAAGACCGGCAAGCGGCCAGCGAAAAGTTTCCTCGTTAACACGGATGCGCAGCTCGTCGCCGCCGACTTTCCCTAATTGCCGGAAGGGAACGCCGTATTGACGTAACGTCGACATCGTTCTTCCCATATTGTTTGCGGCGACCGAAATGACGATCCGCGATTGCGATTCGTTGAATAAGGTAGCGCAAGCTTCCAGCTTGCGGTTTTGATCAGTTCGCAAGCCAGAGGCATGCGCTACATTAATCTCTGCGCCCAATAAGCCCTCGGGATTGAAACAACATTCCGCGAGCGTGACGGCGAAACCACCTTCGGAGCAATCGTGCGCGCTTTTAACCAAGCCTTCGCGAATCAAGTCGCGCACCGCGTTTTGAATTTTGATTTCGTGCGCCAGATCGACAACTGGCGGCGGGCCTTGTTTGCGTCCGTGATAAATTTTTAGAAATTGCGATCCTCCAATTTCATTCCCGATTTCGCCGATGAGGAGGATGGCGTCACCGTCCTTCTTGAACCACTGCGTGGTAATATGCTCTTCCTTGTCGACCAAGCCGACCATCGCAATGGTTGGCGTCGGGTCGACAACGCCGGCGGGACTCTCATTATATAAAGAGACGTTTCCGCCAGTCACAGGCGTACCGAACGCGCGGCAGGCTTCCGCGATTCCTTCGACGGCTTCGCGTAATTGCCAAAAGTTTTCCGGCTTGTAGGGATTGCCGAAGTTCAAATTGTCCGTGACCGCGAGGGGGCGCGCGCCCGAGCACGTCAGATTCCGCGCGGCTTCCGCGACGGCAATCTTTCCGCCTTCACGTGGATCGAGCCGGCAATAAAGCGAATTGCAATCCGTGGTCGCAGCCAAAATTTTGTTCGCATAGCGGACGAAGAACACGGCCGCGTCCGACCCCGGTTTGACAACTGTGCCGGTCCGCACGGTGTGATCGTATTGACGATATATCCAATTCTTTGACGCAATCGTCGGATCACGCAGCAATTGTCGCAGCGCCTCGTGATTGTCGATCTTCGGAAGATTGTTGCAGCCGGGGTCGTTTACCCCGGTCACAGGAGCTGGCGGCTTCGCTTCGCGCGCGTACAGCGGCGCTTCGTCAGCCAGTGGTTTCGCAGGGATCTCCGCGGCGATCGAGCCGTTGTCGTGCACTCGCATCATCCCGTCGTCGGTCACGCGGCCGATCTCTGCGCACGGGACATCCCATTTGTCGAAAATCTCGCGAATAAGATTTTCCTTTCCACGCTTGGCAATAATCAGCATCCGCTCCTGCGATTCGCTCAGCAAAAGTTCGTACGGCGTCATGCCTGACTCGCGCTTAGGCACTTTTGCCAAATCGATTTCGATTCCGCTGCCGCCGCGGCTTGCGGTTTCGCACGTCGAACAAGTGAGACCAGCCGCGCCCATGTCCTGGATTCCGGCAACGGCGCCGCACGCGAGCAGTTCGAGACACGCTTCCAGCAGCAATTTTTCCTTGAATGGATCACCTACCTGCACCGCCGGGCGATCTTCGCGCGATTCCTCCGTCAATTCGCGTGAGGCGAAGGCTGCGCCGGCTAACCCATCCCGCCCCGTCTCCGCACCGACATAGAAAACGGGGTTGCCAACCCCGCGCGCCGCACCGCGCGCGAGTTGTTCGTGCCGCAGCACGCCGAGGCAGAAAACGTTGACAAGCGGATTACCTTCAAAACTCTCATCGAAATAGATTTCGCCTCCGATGGTGGGTACCCCGATGCAGTTTCCATAATGCGCGATACCGGAGACCACACCAGTGAACAGGCGGCGGTTTGCTGCGATTTGAGCGGTTGTAGCGGCAGGCGTGTCGCCTGCGAGGTCGGTTTTTTTGCGGCCGAGACCGCCGCCACTGGAGTCGGTAATCGGACCGAAGTGGAGCGAGTTCAAACAAAACTCTGGGCGCGCGCCCATGGTAAAAATGTCGCGAATGATTCCACCCACTCCGGTAGCCGCGCCTTGAAATGGTTCGATCGCGCTCGGGTGATTATGGCTTTCGATCTTGAATGCGATCGCCCACCCGTCGCCGATGTCGACCACACCTGCGTTTTCTTCGCCGGCTTTGACGAGAATTTTCGGTCCGGTCGTTGGAAATTTTCGCAGCTCCTTCCTCGAATTTTTGTAGGAGCAATGCTCGCTCCACATGACGGAGAAAATGCCGAGCTCGGTGAAATTCGGTTCGCGGCCAAGAATCTTTCTAATGCGCTCGAATTCCTCCGGTGTCAGGCCATGTTTCGCCACCAGTTCCGGTGTGACTATTGGATCGACAGTCGGGGTTTGGCTGGTCATCGGCCCGTCACGTTAATGAATCTGGACGCTCGCTCAATCACACAGATAAGAAATTAGTTCGAATAGCGGCATCGCAGAACCGGTCAAAACGTGAGACGGACGGTCGACACCCTGGGGCCGTCCGTCTAGGCCCCGAGCTACGAAGTTTGGGTAAACATCAACATAAGCAGGGAGGCATTACAGTGAAAAAGACAATTGTCACCCTCGTCTGCGCGCTGATTGTGCCGCTGGCATTTGCGCAGACGAGTTCGACGGCTAAAAAGCACAAAAGGCATGTGACTACTACGACTACAGAACCAATAACGGTAACGGGAACATACATCGCAATGGAGGAGGGCGCGGCTGCCAGTTATCAGCCTGCCAGAACGCTCGTCGTTCGCACGGACGGCTCGAATAACCCAGACCGCTATGTTCTCCAGGGGCCCGGTGCCGTTGTCAATAAGCGGGGCCAAGTCATCCGCACTCCGATTAAACCCGGCACGCGCGTGCACGTTTTTTACACGGCTGTGGGTGAGACGCGTGTGGTCGATCACGTGGTTGTAGAAGAATAACAGAAATAGGATCGATCGGATCGAATAGCGACAGGCGCGAGCCAGTCAAAGATGAGACGGACGCGCGATACCGTGGGAACGTCCGTTAAGTCCCCGAGCTACGAAGTTCGGGTAAACCATTAAAACAAACAGGAGGTATTATTGTGAAGAGAACAATCATTGCTCTCGTCTGCGCGCTTGTTGCGCCGGTGGCTTTTGCGCAAACCAGCACGACGACGACCGAGCAAACGACGACAGAACCAACAACGACAACACAAACGACAACCACAACCACTGCCGGCACGGTAACCACCTATGAACCCGGCAAGACGATTGTGGTCAAGAGCGACGAAGGGCCGGTCAGCTTCGCTCTGGGAACAGCGGCGCGAATTGTGAACGGCGCCGGGCATGTCGTCAAATCAGCGCTAAGACCGGGTCAACGCGTGCATGTTTATTACACAGGCACCGGCGAGACGCGTGTTGTCGATCATGTAGTCGTGGATGAAGATTAAGCGGAAATAATTCGCAAGCTCAAAGCCGCAGGGTTCCGGTGGGAATCCTGCGGTCTTTTTGCTCGTAGCGAATTTCGGCTACGCTCTTTGCAGCAAGATTTCGATAAACTTCGTGCGTGGACCTTTCGACTTTGGCAAATGTAGCCACGGCAT
>VBQB01000087.1 GCA_005887855.1 Verrucomicrobiota bacterium
AAGCCAGCGCCCGCTTTAAAATCAACGATCAATTTGTCCTCGTCGGCGATATCGGTGTCGAGGGCGACTATCGGGGGATGTTAAAGTACCTGATTCGGTTTCGCTGAGATGTGGCCCAGGGTCCTCTTCTATCTGGGAAGCGTGGCCCTTGTAGTGAAAGTCGCGGCCCAGAGCGCGGTTGATGTTCCGCGCCCCGAAGAAAAGCAAAAGGCTCAGCAGGCGGTAGCGAAGCAGCAGGAAGAGCGGGCGCAGCACACGAGCGTCATCGAATTTCGCGGCGAGCAGGCTTTCGATGAAAAGACATTACGTTCGAAATTGAAAGAGGAGATCACCACCATCGATGATTACGGATTAAGTCCGGCGCGGGCAGACGATCTCGCGTTTTTTCTCGAAGTCTTTTACCGGAAACACGGCTACGCGAAAGTGAACGTGCATTATACGATCGAATCGCAGAATCGGTTGCGTCTCGACATCACGGAAGGGCCGCTGATGACGCTGGGTAAGGTGATCTTCGATGGAAACGCGAAAGAACCAGCCGACAAGCTCTTTGGGTACGCAGTTGGATCAACGCGCGAACGATATTCGAAGCTGCAGAAAAATTTGCCCTTCGTTGCCGCTGACATGGAGGAGGGAGCAAACCTGGTGCACCGCTTTTACGTTGCGGAAGGTTTTTTGAACGCTGTTATCGATCCGCCGCGTTACGTTTATCACGACCAAAGCAACCAGGTGGACGTGATCATCCCGATTCACGAAGGCCAGCAATATTTCTTCGGCAGCGTTTCATTTACTGGGCGGACCGTTTACGACGCGGAAACACTGCGCGGACAGATGCTCGATTTGCTGCAGCAGCCCTACACCGACGCACGTATCGCCGATATTCCGCGGCGTCTACAAGCATATTTCAAATCCCGCGGCTACTACGATGTCAAGGTCGAGGCGACCGGCGCGCCGGACGAGGCAGTGAATGGTCGAGTACCAGTGAAAATCGCCATCGCAGCCGGCCCCGTTTATCACTTTGATGGTGTGACAGTGAGCGGTCTCAATCGTCTGCGTCCCAGTTATGTCACCAAACGCTTCAATAAGCTGAGCGGCAAAACCTATAGTCCGGACGTTCTCGATGAGCGATTTCGCACGCTCATGCGGACCGGTCTATTCAATCTATTGCAAATCAAACCGGTCCCCGTCGATGGAAATCTGTTGCGGCTCGACGTCTCGGCGGAGGAAGCCAAAAGCAAGGAGTTCGGTTTTTCCGTCGGATACGGCACCTACGAGGGCGGAATTATCGGCGTGCAATTTCGCGATCGCGATCTTTTCGGTTACGGGCGTCCGCTTACGACCTCGGTCGAGGTTTCGCAGCGCGGCTACAAGGGTGAAATTCTCTACGAAGACCCCTTTTTTTTTGACACTGACTTTGCCTTCAAAGCTCGCCTTGCTGGGTTTACTTTCGATTTCGACGGTTACTCAAAATTCGAAATAGGCGGCCGACTCGAACTCACGCGTAAAATTACGAAATACGACGAGGCTGGCCTGATCATCGCCGTTCGGCATGTCAAAATAATCGATGCCACAATCAGACCGATCTTCCTGGGGGATCAATCCTATTTGGTGAACACGATTGGTTTCACGAACACATTGGATATGCGGGAGAGCCCATACGTGGCGCCGCGCGGATTCCTGATCAATAACACCCTGGATTTGGCTTCGAGCGCGTTCGGAAGCGATATCGAATTTATTCGGGGCACTATTCGATTGGGTTACTATCTACCGTTTGGACCGAAACCACTAACTCCAGGTGTGGTCGAAGATAAACCGGGCACTCCTTTGCAGCGCTGGTTCCAACAGTCCTCAATCGCCTTCGGCGCTCGCGCCGGGATTATTCACTCGCTGACGGTGAGTGGTCCTGAGGAAGCAACCGCAATTCCGATCGATGAACGCTTTTTTAATGGCGGCGCCACGACCGTGCGCAGTTTTGGTGAGCGCGATCTCGGCCCACACGACCGCAAAGGTAATCCCATCGGCGGCGAATTTCTTACGGTGTTTAACATCGAATATACCTTTCCGATTTTCGGCGAGTTACAGGGCGCACTTTTCACCGATGCGGGGAATCTCCTGCCTACCTCGGAAGAACCGGGCCTTGACGACATGCGCTACGCGGTGGGCGGGGGACTGCGTTACAAATTACCAATCGGTCCGATCCGACTCGATTACGGAGTCAATCCCGATCCTCATGAAGACGAAGATTTCGGTGCATTCCATTTCAGTTTTGGATTTGCGTTCTGATTTGCACGTACTCGCGGCAAGTTCGCAGCGGCGGAAATGAAAGATCGACAATTAGGTTTGCGTGGTGATGCAGGCGACCTCGGAGATATTTCGCCAGCAATTTTTCGCGAACAACTTCATCGATTGGCGGATTGGATCGCTGATTATCGAGAAAAAATAGAAACGCTGCCGGTCGCGCCGGACGCCAAGCCAGGGGCGATTACCGGCGCCCTGCCCAAACAAGCCCCGGAAGAAGGCGAACATTTCGAGACAATTTTTGCCGACATCAAAAGATTGATCGTTCCTGGTATGGTGCACTGGGACCATCCGATGTTCCTCGGCTACTTCGGCTGGACCACGACTGCGCCCGGAATTCTCGGCGAAATCATCACCTCACCGCTCAACGTCAACGCGATGACCTGGCGCACCTCGCCGGCCGCCACTGAACTTGAAACACTCGTCGTCGATTGGTTGCGGCAGTGGATGCAGTTGCCGAAGGAATTCGACGGCGTTGTTTATGATACCGCTTCGGTCGGCGTGATGCACGCACTCGCGGTTGCCCGTGAAGAAGCCGCGCCGTTCGTTCGCAAATTCGGGCTCGCTGGACGCAGCGATCTTCCACGTTTTCGCGTCTACGTGTCCGATCAGGGTCACAGTTCGGCAGAAAAAGCGGCCATCGTGCTCGGTCTCGGTGAAGAAAATGTGCAACGGATTCCGTGCGACGCCGAATTTCGAATGGACGTATCGGCGTTACGCGCCATGATTGCGCACGATCTGCGCGAGCAATTCAAGCCGCTCGCCGCGATCGCGACGGTGGGCACAACGTCGACCGCCAGTGTCGATCCAGTTCCCGAGATTGCGAAAATCTGCCGTGAACACAAGATGTGGCTGCACATTGACGGCGCTTATGGCGCAGGCCTGGCGCTTCTGTCCGAACAAAAGTGGGTCGCAGCAGGCTGGAGCGAAGCCGATTCACTCGTCGTGAATCCACACAAAATGCTTTTTGTGCCGTTAGACTTCAGTGTGTTGTACATGCGCGATCTCGAACGGTTACGCCGAGTCTTCACGCTTGTGCCGGAATATTTGCGCGGCGATACGGTGGAGGCAGAGAAAAACTACATGGATTATGGGGTGCAACTCGGTCGCCGTTTTCGTGCGCTTAAGGCGTGGGTCGTTTGGCGCGCGTTCGGTCGGGAAGGACTCGGGGCACGCATTCGTGATCATTTGCGACTGGCCAAGCTTCTTGCCGATTGGATTAGGAACGATAAACGTTTCGAATTATCTGCGCCCATTGTGATGGGCG
Organism: Verrucomicrobiota bacterium; assembly: GCA_005887855.1. The sequence goes on from VBQB01000087.1 coordinate 3,563, forward strand.
TCGTTTGCTTTCGCTTTAAAGATGGCGGTGACGATCAAAAGACCGACGGAATTAACAGCGAAATTGTCGAACGGATTAATGCTTCCGGGCGCGCGTATCTCACGCAAACGAAACTGCATGGTCGCACCGTGATGCGGATCGGGTTGGGAAATGTTCTCACTACCGAGCAACATCTCCGCAACGCGTGGGAGATGATTCAGGAAACAGCCGACGAGCTGTAGCGGCGGCTCTGTGAGCTACGCGCGCGCCGCACAGCGGCACGGCTACAGAAAAATTATTTGGCGGGCTCTCAACGCGCCGTAAATTTAGCGCGCCAAACATAGTTCGACGTAATGATCACAATTTTAAGAAAGCATCGTCATTGGCTCATGATCGTGATCGCGATCCTGGCACTGCCCTTTTGCATCTATTTCGTCAAAACAGATTACAGCGCCATACGCCCCGACCAATTCGCTCGCATCTATGATCGTAATATTCCGATGGTGGAAGCCCAGCAGAACGCCCGGTTGCTCGATCTAGGGCGCGCGCTGGGCATGTCTGATTTTGTGCAGAGTTTGACCATGGGGGCGACTGAACAGAATCAGATCTATGCGCAATTCATTTTGAACTTGCTGATTTTGCGTCATGAGGCGGCTCGGCTCGGTATTCGCCCGACGTCCTCTGAGATTGCTGATATTGTTCGCGATTTGCCAGCATTCCGCAGCGAGGGTGGGTTCGACTTTAAGAAGTTTAACGATTTTGTGCAGAATGCGCTTTCACCGAACGGTCTCAGCGAGGCGCAGATCGAAGAATTGGTTCGCGATCAGCTTTGCTTGAAACAAATCAAGCAGCTTCTCGCGGCAGGCGTGTCGGTCCCGGAAACAGAGATCAAAGCTAATTACGAGCAGGCTTACGACAAATTATATGTGGACCTCATCCGGTTGCGTCCGGCTGATTTCGCGAAGGAAATTACAATTAGCGATGATGATGTGCGGAAATATTACGAAGCGCACAAGGCCGAACTCAAAAGCGATGAAAAGCGCAAGGTCGAGTTCGTCCGCCTGGCTTTGACTGATGACCAAAAGAAATTGACGGGAAAAGAACGCGTCGAAGCGTTGCAAAAGCTCTCCGACCGCGCGAATGATTTCACACAGGCGCTGCTGGAGAAAGGCGCGGATTTCAAGCAGGTAGCCGCGAAGTTTCAGTTGCCGATGCAACTAACCGGGGAATTCACGGCGGCGACTCCTGACCCGCAATTAAACATCGATCCACAACTAGGTGCCGCCGCTTTCAAGTTATCGATGCAGGAGCCAAACAGCGACCCAATTCAGGTGGCGGATGGGTTTTACATTTTGCATCTCGTCGGGATGGTCGAGGCGCGTCCACTCACAATCGAAGAGGCAAAACCGAAAATCGTCGAAGCAATCAAGAACTCTCGAACTCGGGAGCTGATGTCAACAAAAGGCGCGGAAATTGTGCATCAACTGCGCGAAGCAACCAAGTCCGGCCAGTCGCTCGAAGCGGCGATTAAGAAAGCGGGACTAAAGGTAGAGAACATGCCGCCGTTTTCACTTCTCGATGAAAGTGCGGAAACTCAAGAAAAAGAACGAAAGAAAGAATCGCCGGAGCTTGTCGCAATTAAGTATGCCATGACGTCTCTGAGTCCAGGCGAGATGAGTGACTTCCTGCCGTTGGATGACAGTGGGCTGATCGCGGTTTTAGAAAAACGGGAGCCATCGGCGGATGCGGGTGATCACGAAAAGAGAGCGGCGTTTGAAAAGCG
>VBQB01000255.1 GCA_005887855.1 Verrucomicrobiota bacterium
CGGTATTGTTGAAGAGTGCTTGGGTCCCAACCGCCATGTTAAAGGCGCCGCTGACGTTGTTTTCCAGGGCCCGAGAACCAAACGCCGCGTTATAACCGCCGGTGGTATCGTGAAAGAGCGCATTTGCACCCACGGCCGTATTGTTGATGCCGAGGGTGAGGTTAAACAGGGCGTTGGTGCCCTCAGCCGTGTTGTTGCCGGGATAGCCTCCGTCCGGGGTCGGTGGGGGTAAGAGCGCTTGCGCTCCGGGCAAAAGCGCAAAGCAGGCGAGCAGCAACGGGATCAGAAGCAGACTGCGAACCGAATTTTTTATTATCGTTTTCATGAAGTGTTTCTTTCTTTTTTTCCCGGTGGATTAATTTTTGTAGTTGTTCGCGACTCGGACGGACTGGTCCGCTGGCGAGCAGTTGCTGAAAAGCGGCAAAGAACCCCACCGGATGAAGTTTCCTCTACTGATCCCAGAACCGACTTGCCTCACGGCGCCGAGTTTGGGAAAAAGGTCGTCGGTTTGTCAAGCAGAAAAATTCAAAATCTTTCCGGACCCGGAAACACGCTTTGGCTCTGGAGGAATCGAAAATGACATGGCGGAGCGGGTGAGATTATCCAAAGCGCGCTTTGGCTTTCACAAATCGACATCTGAAAATCGAAAAGCGAAAATGACATGGCGGAGGGGGTGAGATTCGAACTCACGAGGCCTTTCGGCCTGCCGGTTTTCAAGACCGGTGCAATCAACCGCTCTGCCACCCCTCCGGCATATCCTGCCGCGAGAATTGTGCCATCCCTCCGAAGTTGAGCAAGCGCTGTGAAACCTGTGGGGAACGTTATCGCCCCAGGGAAGCCAGCGGCTTCCCCCTCCAGAAAAAGGCCTCGACAGGCACACATGTTCATATGAACTTATGACATGACCGGCTCGAATAAACCCAAATATCGACCGGTGATCGAAGAAGCACCGCCGCCTTCACCGGCGATCCATGGAAGGGGCGCGTCCTGGAGTCCGGCCAATCGGTTCGAAAAACTTCATGTTGATCTTGGCAACGTCGACGTTGTTCAGATCGATCAAGAACGCGAGCAGCCTTCGTCCGCCGCGGCGACCTACGCCGCGCCGGGAGAGCGGCCGCGGCGCGCAACACAGTATTTTCGAGACGGAACAAAGACGATTATTTCGCGCAACAACAGCCCGGACGTCGGTTTCGAGACGAGTGTGAACCCGTATCGCGGCTGCGAGCACGGCTGCATTTATTGTTATGCGCGGCCAACGCACGAATACCTTGGCTTTTCCGCCGGACTCGATTTTGAGAGTAAAATCATGGTGAAAACAGAAGCGGCGGAATTATTGCGATCGGAGTTGGAATCGCCGCGCTGGAAGCCGCAAGTGCTCGTGATGAGCGGTGTGACTGACCCGTATCAACCGGTTGAGAAAAAATTGCGCATCACTCGCGGCTGTCTGGAAGTGTTGGCGGAATTTCGTAATCCTGTGGCGATCATCACGAAGAATCGCCTGGTGACGCGAGATCTCGATCTTTTATGCGAGCTGGCGAGTTTCGGCGCGGCGGCGGTGAACGTTTCCGTGACGTCGCTCGATCCTAAACTGCAACGCGTGCTGGAACCGCGCACATCTTCGCCCGAAGCACGCCTCGATGCGATCAGTCAGTTTCGCGCTGCTGGCGTTCCAACCGGCGTGATGGTTGCACCAGTCATTCCCGGACTGACCGATCACGAAGTACCGAAAATTCTGAAAGCTTGCGCGCAAGCTGGCGCGCAATTTGCCGGCTACACAATCGTCCGTTTGCCATGGGCGGTGGCGCCATTATTTGAACATTGGCTCGAGGAACATTTTCCCGATCGCAAAGAGAAGGTACTCGGGCGCATCCGGGATCTGCGCGGAAACGATCGTCTCAATAATTCGCAGTGGCACCTGCGCATGACCGGAGAAGGAATTTTTGCGGAACAGATTGCCTCGCTCTTTGAAGTTGGTTGCCGCCGGACCGGGATCGGTGAGCGACCCAAACTTTCAACCGCATCTTTTCGCCGCCAAAAAGAGCAATTGGATTTGTTTTAGCATGCGGCACCGCTGCTATCCCATCTGGCGAATCGCGCACCGGTCTCAGGCGATCCAGATGGTTTTCGTATTCACGAATTCGCGAATCCCCGCGGCACCCAATTCTCTTCCAAACCCGGAACGCTTCACGCCGCCGAATGGTAATCTGGGGTCAGACGCGACCATTGCATTGACGAAGACCATTCCGGTTTCCAGTTCCGACGCGAATAGCTCTTGTTCGGTGCGATCGTTGGTCCACGCGCTGGCGCCCAAGCCAAAAGAGGTAGCATTGGCGATCTCCACTGCCTCCCCTGCATCTCGCACGCGAAAAAACGACGCAACCGGCCCGAAAACCTCTTCGCGATAAGCGGGAGAGTCGATTGGTACATCGACCAGAACTGTTGGTTCGTAGAAAAATCCGGGACCCTGAATTCGATTTCCGCCGGTCAATAATCTTGCGCCAGCTGCGATCGATTTCTGAACTTGCTCGTGCACGCCCTGCAGAATTTGTTCCGTCGCTAGCGGCCCGATTTCAGTCGTCTCGTCGAACGGATCGCCGATTTTCAACATGCGCATGCCTTCAACGAATCGCTGAAGAAATTCATCGTAAATGTTATCGGCGACCAGAAACCTCTTCGCCGCGATGCATGATTGCCCGCTGTTGATGGTGCGCGCTTTGATTGCAATCCCCAGCGCCGATTCGAAATCGGCGCTCGGCATCACAATGAAAGGATCGCTGCCGCCAAGCTCGAGCACGCTCTTTTTGATGTGTCGTGCAGCGGTGCTGGCGACTGCGCTTCCTGCTTTTTCGCTGCCGGTGAGCGTCACCGCCTTGACACGTGGATCGACAATGATCTTTTCGACTTGTTCCGCTTCGATCAGGAGCACCTGAAAAGTACCTTCATCGAATCCAGCCCGACAAAAGACCTCTTCAATGGCGAGCGCACATTGCGGCACGTTGGCGGCATGCTTCAGGAGTCCCACGTTTCCCGCCATCAAGGCCGGCGCCGCAAATCGAAACACCTGCCAGAACGGGAAATTCCACGGCATAATCGCTAGAACTGGGCCGAGCGCTTCGTAGCGCACATAGCTCCGCGCTGCACCGGTCTGCGCCGCCTCGTCTTCCAAAAATCGCTCTCCGTTCTCGGCATAAAATCGACAAACGCGCGCGCATTTGGCGATTTCGTCCTCCGCCGCGCGGAACAATTTTCCCATCTCTAGTGTCATCGTCCGGGCAAGGCTGTCCTTGTCCTGCTCAAGCAATGACGCCACAGCCATCAGAAGCTGCCCGCGGTTGGCAAACGGATGCCGCCGATACTGCGCAAATCCACGCTCGGCGTGATTCAGGCGCTTTTCGATTTCGTTGTCGCTAAAAGCCGGGAATTCTTTTAACGTTTCGCCGGTAGTTGGATTGATCGACGCGAGTGCCACTCTTTAATATGTGGCGCAGTTCCCAACTTGCGAATTCGGAAACGCAAGCTTGGAAGCGTACGTTACAACCGCAGACCTTTCGGAATCAAAGCACGGTCGAGCAAATCGAAACTCCATTGCACGATCAGCGCGAGCAGCGCTGCGGGAATCGCACCCTCCAAAATTGTCGCGTGATCGTTCAAATTCAATCCGCTCAAAATTGGTTCCCCTAGACCGCCGGCGCCAATCAACGCGGCCAGTGTGGCGGTGCCAACGTTGATTACGGCGCTTGTTTTGATTCCGGATAAAATTGAGCGTGACGCCATCGGCAGATAAATTTGCCAGAGCTGGGCCATCGGGCTGAGTCCCAGCGCGATGGCCGATTCACGCAACGACCGTGGAATATCCTGTAAGCCGCTTGTCGTGTTACGGATGATCGGCAGCAATCCATAAAGGAAAAGTGCGGCAATCGCGGTGCGCGCGCTGATTCCGAAAAACGGAAGAGGGACTAGCAGTGCCAGCAGAGCGAGCGATGGAATCGTCTGCACTACGCTTGCGCATCCAAGAATGGCGTGGCCAACCGCGCCGCCGCGGCTCGCAAAGATGCCAAGCGGAATACCAGCGATCACCGCGAGTAGCAATGAAAAACCCGCAAGCTCGAGGTGACGCAGCGTCCAGCGCGCGAGCTTGTGCCAGAACGATTCACCAACGGTCATTGGCGATGTTGCGCCGTTGTGGAAGTACAGGTTCGCTGCGCGCGTGTAATTTTTCGTGCGCTCCGCTTCAGCATTCAGCTGAATCATACGCGCTTCGTCGAATGTACCTTCTAGTCTGCGCAACGCAGCGATCCCATCTTCGCGCAGGGAAACTCCAAACAAAAAAACCGCCTCATATTTTGGAAAAAAACCGAGATCGTCTTCCAGCGTGAGCAGATCGTTTTCAGCAATCTTTGCATCGGTCGAGTAAGCGTCTTTCACGTCGATCGAGCCTTTAACGAGAGCGGCATAACCAAGTGCGTGATCAATCCCGATGACGTTCTGTTGAGAAAGTCCGTAACGTTGGCGCAATGGCGGCCAGCCATCATGTCGATCCAAAAATTCATGGGTAAGTCCGATTTTCAATTCCGGATGCCTTTGTAAATCACTGATTGTGCGAACACCAAGCCGTTGCGCCTCATCACGGCGCATAACTAACGCGTAGGTATTGTTGAACCCAAGCGGCTCCGTCATTCCAATGCCGAACTTCGCGAGCGCGACACGCATCTCCTTGATTGATAATTGACGGTCCGTTTTTAGAACCTCTTGTGCGATCGTTCCGGTATACTCGGGGTAGGCATCGATTTGGCCACCACGCAGCGCCTGCCAAAGAATGATCGTGCCGCCCATGCCTTGCCGATGTTCCGCGGGCACGCCAGCGTTGGTTAGTTCGCGTTTCGCAATTTCGCCCAGCACATAAGATTCAGTGAACTTTTTCGAACCAATTGTGACTGGCTGCGCATTTGCCGAAAGCACGGCCGCGAAAAAGATCGCTAACGGTAGGGACGGACCGCCGGGCCGTCCGTGGCGCGCGTTCGGAAATGTCGCGGTGGTCGCACATCGTTCGCGGCGCGCCCGGCGGTCGCGCCCTACTAGCGCTGGGTCGCGCAACGTTTTCATGCCAGTGCGAGCCCGCGCTGCGCGTTGATGAATTCGGAAACAAAAGCGTCGGCTGGTCTTTCGCGAAGATCGACAATCGAACCTTGCTGCACGATTCGGCCTTCGTTCATGAGCACGATCTGATCGCCGAAATAAACTGCTTCCGCCAGATCATGCGTGACGAAAAGCGCTGATTGCCGCAAGCGCGCAAAAACCTCCTTAAGATCTTTTTGCAAAGCAGCGCGGACGAGCGGATCGAGTGCACCGAGTGGTTCGTCGAGGAGCAACAACTCAGGTGAAAGCATCAATGCGCGCATCAAGCTGACGCGTTGACGCTGGCCACCGGAGAGTTCGAGCGGATATCGTGAGAGTAAATTGTCCGAAAATCTTGTCAGCTCGCACAATTCCAAAAGCCGCGTGTGCATTTGCTCATCGGATTTTGCGAGATGACGCGCCATCAAGATAATGTTGGCGCGTGCGGTCAGATGCGGAAACAGGCCGCCTTCTTGAATGACGTAACCGATGCGGCGGCGCAATATGCCGATATTACTAGGCGTGATCGGTGAGCCGTCGAAATCGATTGTGCCAGAATCAGGTGCGACCAGCCTGATGATGAGTCGCAGCAGTGTCGATTTGCCGCAACCGCTCGGTCCGATCAATACCGTTGTTTTGCCACGTTCGATCGAAAGATTCGTCGGATGCAACGCCACAGCGCCGGCGTAATTCTTCGTAACATCGACGAGTTGAACCAGCGCACTCATTTTGTAGCCGCGGGTGGTAATCCGCGATCGTGGTCAGCGAGCCTGGCTACAATACGGTGAAATGGAAAACGCCAAATAGATGCGCATCGTCAGTCCACATTCGAGCGAACTCAAATCCTGCGGCGCCTGCGAGTCTGGCGAAACCTTCCAGCGTATATTTATAAGAGAATTCCGTGATGATTTTTTCGCCCGAGCGAAAGCAGAATTCGTGATTGGCGATGTGAACAGTCTGATCGATCTCACTGATGAGATGCATTTCAATTCTGCCTGCGCTGGAATTGTAGATCGCACGGTGCCGCCAGTGGCCCAAATCAAAGTCCGCTCCGAGTTCGCGGTTGGCGTGCGTCAGTAGGTTCAAATTGAATTGCGCGGTGATCCCTTTGCTGTCGTTATAGGCCTGCTCAAGAACGCCTCGATCTTTTTGCAGATCGACACCAATCAGTAACCCGCCGTCTTTTCCGCACAAATCGGCAAGGCGCCGCAAGAACAGGTTTGCGTCGCGGGGCTCGAAGTTGCCAATAGTCGATCCAGGAAAGTAAATAACATTGCGCTCCGGCGTTCGGAACGGTGACGGCAGATCAAACGGCTGCAAGTAATCGGCGCAAACGGGAAGGATTTCCAATTGTGGGAAGCGCTCGTGAAAGAGCTTCGTCGAGTTTTGCAATTGATCCTTGGAGATATCCACCGGGATGTACGCGATTGGTTCTCGCAATTTTTCCAGCAGAATGCGCGTCTTTGTTCCCGGGCCTGTGCCGAGACCGACGAGCGCAATACGGGCGCCTAAATGCAATGCGATTTCAGCGCTATTTCGTTTGAGAATATCCAGTTCCGTTCGCGTAATGTAATACTCAGGCAATTCGCAGATTTTTTGAAACAGCGTTGCGCCACGCTCGTCATAGAAAAATTTGCACGGCAACGTAGGTGGCGTGCTGGAAAGACCCGCGATTGCTTCTGAGAGAAAGTCCGATTTTGCCGGCTCAACATCGAGCACGGCAGGCCGGCCCGGCTGGTGGTTCATGCAAGATCGCGCGCGAGTCGGATGCCTGTGAATTGCCAGCGTTTCTCGGGCTGGAAAAAGTTACGATAGGTACGGCGAATGTGACTACGCGAAGTGGCGCAGGAACCGCCGCGCAAGACGTACTGGTTGCACATGAACTTGCCGTTGTATTCGCCGAGTGCGCCCTGGGCGGCGCGATAACCAGGGTAGGGGGAGTAAGCGCTACGCGTCCATTCCCAAACGTCGCCAAACATTTGGTGAAGATGTCGATCTTGGCCCAAGGCAGTCGATGGTCGCGGATGAAATCGCTCATTCTCGACGAAGTTTCCTTCGATCGGACAATCGAGCGCGGCGCGTTCCCATTCGAATTCTGTGGGCAGCCGCGCCTCGCTCCAATTGGCATACGCGTCAGCTTCAAAATAACTGACGTGTGTGACCGGTTCGCTTTTGTCGACAGGTCGAAAACCGGAGAGCGTATAATTCCACCAGGCGCCGTCGCGTTTCACCCAGTAGAGCGGAGCCAGCCAGCGTTGTTCGTTCACTGTCATCCACCCGAGGGACAACCAGAACTCCGGACGGGTGTATCCGCCCGCTTCCATAAACTCGAGAAATTCCCCGTTCGTGACCGGGCGCGAAGCGAGTGAAAATCCCGGGATCAGCGCTCGATGGCGTGGCTCCTCGTTATCGTACGAAAAACCGGAGCCTTGATGGCCGATTTCGGTGACTGTTTCTTCGAAAACGGCGAAATCTAGGGGCGCGACTTTTGCCGGTAGGGTGTCGGTCTTGCGCTCGCACAAGGCGGGATAGAGCGGGTTTTGAGCGAAGACATGCTTGATGTCCGTGATGAGCAATTCCTGATGTTGCTGCTCGTGATGGATGCCCAGAATTAGAAGCGCCTCGATCTCGTCGAGAAGTTTTTCGTCAGCGTCCGAGAGGAGATTTTCGACGTGCGAATCGATCGAGGCGCGATAGCGCTGCGCCTCTTTTACCGTGGGACGCGAGATCAAGCCACGCAGATCGCGCCGATGCATATCGCCGGCGGCGTTGTAGTACGAATTGAAGAGATAGGCGTATTGCGGAATTTCGGAACGATAGCCCGGCACCCATTTTTTCAGCATGAAAGTCTCGAAGAACCAGGTCGTGTGGGCGAGGTGCCATTTGGTTGGGCTGACGTCCGGCATCGACTGTACAACACAATCTTCGGGCTCAAGATTTGCGCACAAACCGGTCGTGAAATTTCTTATCTCGCGAAAACGTGCGAGCAAACTTTGAGCCCGCGGCGGGTGCACGTTCGAATGCGATCGCGCCGGTATCGCTTCGTCGATCGTCGATGGGGCGCTCAAGCGGTCCCGCCTTCCTGCTCGAGTTCCTCTTTGCGCGCCTGGAGCATTTGATCGTGCGCCGCTTCTTCGAGGCCGTCGGTCACCAGTTGCTCGCCCAGTGTCTCTTCTTCATCTAACCCGGGGCGCGGCGCGCGGTGGCCGGTATTCTTCGCGACAACTTCCCATTCTTCCACTAAATCGGCGTTCTGTTTGGTTTCTTCCGGGGGCATAGGGAGGACGGCGCCAAGCAACTCACGGCGGGCCTGTGCCCAATCCGCATCCGTAAATTCGTCGGGGTTGCGCTCGTCAATCATCGCGATTTCCCTGGCGCGTTTCTCCACCTCGTCCGGTGAGGGAGCGCCGACTCCATTGCCATGCACCGAAATTTTTCCCGCTCCAGGTTGTGTGTAATCGCTCATCAGAAATAATACGAAGTTACGGTGCGGAATGTCCCCCCGCATCCATACTTTGGACTACAGATCGCAGGCTTGCAATGCAAGCGCTGAGAAAGCACGTGCCTCGACCTTGGCGAAACATGAGCGGCGAAAAATTGGTTCAACTGGAGAATGGCGGCGTTATTGCTTTTGAGGAGTACGGGAATCCGGGCGGCGTACCGGTAGTCTTTTGTCACGGCTGGCCGAGCTCACGCATTATGGCGCAGTTAACAAGCGATGCCGCGCACGATCTCGACATCCGCATCATTTCACCCGATCGCCCCGGCATCAGCGGATCCACCTTGGAACCTAATCGTAAATTGGTTGATTGGCCCCAGGTTGTGCAGCAACTCGTCGATCATCTGGAGATCGGCGAATTTCGAATGCTGGCGATCTCCGGTGGCGCTCCCTACGCATATGCAACGGCCAGGGAAATTGGGGGGCGTGTGCGCTCGATTGCGATCGTCAGCGGTGCGCCGCCGATTGTCGATCTTAGTGACCGTGAAGGATTGCTCCCGCTTTACCGCTGGATGCTGGCTCTTTATCGGACACGTCCGCGACTCTTGCGAACATTATTCTATCTGGCGCGGCCAATTGCGTCGCTGCGGCCGCCTGTTCGCTGTCGTCCGCTCCTCTTGAAAATGCTAATGTTGCAACCGTGGGATGCAGAGAGTCTGCGCGATTCCGCCGCCTTTGAGGCTGTTTTTGAAAGTCAACGCCGTGCCTGGCGCGGATCGGTCGAAGGTGTAATGGCAGACGCACAGATCTACGCTCAGCCGTGGGGATTCCCGATCGAAGAAGTACGCGTGCCCGTACGACTGTGGCACGGAAAGCAAGACCGGGCATTCTCATTTCGCGCTGCCGATTCGGCACATGCATGAAATTCTTGAGGATCTGATATCTGTGTAGTGGGCAGGCGGAAGTTTTCCCGTGCATGACGTTCGGGCCACGTTAAAAGTTTCGCCATGGACGATTTCGCGGCAGGCACAATTCAGGATCGGCCGACACGACGGCAGTGGACTGTCGATCCGCCGTTTGATATGCGCGTTCGTGAGTTGGTCCGCGACTGGGGGGCGGAAAAATCCGCCGAGCTGATTGAGGAAATGATCGTAACTGCGTTAAAAATTGCGCGCGATCAGATGAGTGTTGCCGACCTCAAGCTGATCAATCGCTCCGTAAAAGAGATGCGTTACGCAGCCAAAGTCTTTGCGCCTTTTCAGCATTTTCGGAAAGTTGCTGTCTTTGGTTCGGCTCGCACTTCATCGGATGCGCCTGATTACCAGATAGCGGAGGATTTCGGGCGGGAAATGGTCGCGCATAACTATATGGTTATTACGGGGGGAGGCGACGGAATCATGGGCGCAGCGCAGCGTGGCGCGGGCCGCAAGCGCAGCTTCGGGCTTAATATCCGTTTGCCATTTGAGCAGCGAGCCAACGAAATCATCGAGGGCGATCCGAAACTGATTAACCTGAATTACTTCTTTACCCGCAAACTCAATTTCGTGAAGGAGGCTCACGCCTTCGCCCTATTTCCAGGCGGTTTCGGAACGCTTGACGAAACTTTCGAGGTGCTCACGCTCATGCAGACAGGGAAAGCGCGGCTCATTCCAGTGGTCCTGCTGGATCGGCCAGGGGGAAGTTACTGGGAGACATGGATGAAATTTCTAACTGGGTGCCTGCTTACGCTCGGCTTCATTTCTTCAGAAGATTTTTCCTTCTTCAAAATCGTGCACAACGTTAAAGAAGCGGTCGCGGAAATTTTGCAGTTCTATAAGATTTATCACTCGGCGCGCTGGGTTGGCGAAAAGCTTGTCATCCGCGTTTGCCATCGGTTGTCGAAAAAAGCGGTTATCGATCTTAACCAGAGGTTCAGGGACATCGTGCGGAGTGGCGAGATCGTTCAAAGGAGTGCACTGCGTCAGGAAAAAAATGAGCCTGAGATTTGGAATCTACCGCGACTCATTCTCACTCCCTATCGACGCAGCTTTGGCCGCTTTCGTCAGCTTATTGACGCGATTAACTTGTCGCCAGTCATGTGAAATCAGCTCGGTGGGGTTGACCGGCGTGATCGGCGCGGTCGCACCAATAGGCGAGGGGACTGATTTCGGCTTCCTGGTTTTACACAGAGAAGCATCGACTTGAAGCTTCGCTTCCATCATGCGGTCGAAAGAAAAATGCTCGCGGGCGTAGTGGAGGCCGTTTGCCGCGCAACGCGCGGCCAGTTTCTGATCAGAAATAAATTCCAGGATTGCAACAGCGAGCGCCTTGCTGTCGCCAGGTTCGACGAGCAGGCCGTTTTGCCGGTGCTCAACGATTTCCGGGATGTCGCCCACTTTTGTTGCGACGACAGGTCGACCGCTGGCGAAGGCTTCGCGCAGAACGATCGGGGATGCTTCGGTGCGCAGGGAAGCAATCACTACCACGTCGCATGCGGCGTAAATATCGGGCGTGTCCCAGCGATATCCGACCATGAAGATTTTGCCACCGAGCCCTGCGCGGTCGATAGCATTTCTTACATTTATGCCGCGCTTCAACAAGCCGGTGCCTTGGCCGACAATCACGAAGCGAGCATCGGGGCGCTCTGACAAGACGAGGTGGACCGCGTCGACCAGGACGAGCTGGCCTTTATCCGGGCGAATCATACCGATATTGCCAATGAGCGGCATATCCGCGGCGCAACCCATTTCGCGCCGGAATCCCGTTCGGTCGCGCGGCGGACTAAACTTTTGCAAATCGACGGCTGAGCCGATGACCTCGATCTTGGCGAGATCAATTCCGTTCTGCTCGACGAGCTGGCGTTTGATCACGGATGCGTCGGCCACGATTTTAGAGCAGCCATGCTTGAAAATAAAAGCGCGCCCCTTACTCCCGATCGGATCGGTGATGCAGCGCGCGCGAGCCAGTGGAATTCCGCAAAAATAGAGCGGCAGACAAAGCCAATGATCTTTGGAGCTGTAGGCTTTAACCAAATCGATCTGATTTCGCCGGCAAAACTTCCAGAGACGCCACGAACATACCAGATCGATTCTTCGTTGTAACGGCATGGCGATAACACGGGTGTTTAGCTCGCAAGCCTTGAGCAGGACCTGACTGTTTGGATTGCAGATCAGCCATGCATTGTGCCCACGTGCATTCAGCCAGTTGATCTCGAGACACGTGCGATATTCTTGCCCGCCCCAGCTGCGGCTGCTCTCTACGTAAAGGATGTTCACTTAGATCGACAATCAGCGCGTTGCGCTATGCGCTCGCAATAGATTGGCTGCCTTCAGCGCGTTTCTCGAGAATATAATCGTGGATTGTATTTACAGTTCGCAGAGCCCTGCCAGCCACTTCGGAACTCGGCACGCCGACACCGAAAGTTTTTTCCATGCTTACTACCAGCTCGAGCGCGTCAATGGAATCGAGACCAAGTCCATTAGGTCCAAAAAGGGGAAGTTCGTCGCCGATTTGATCTGGCGTCGTTTGCAGCATCAAATTTTTCACCAGCATCTCTTTGATGCGGGTGCGAAGATCAGGCTCGGACATAAGAGCGACGCCGAAGGTGTCTTATCCTGTGATAAGCGTCAATCGCAGACTTGGAAATCAGAGAGCCCGACTTCCGCGCCAGACGAGCGATTGCCACTCGGAGGAGGCCTCCGGCAATATTAAACTTGGTCGGCTTTGTCGCCCGGCGTGACAACTTGATTCGGATCAGGTCGCGTTTCGCCGCTGCTCGCAGGCTGGTTCTCGACTCGCGGCACGGTCGATTGCGCCGGTTTCACATCCGATTTGGCCGTTTCCGTCTCGGATTTCCCGGCCTTATGTAGCTCGTCGCTGAACTCGTCCTTCGCTTTTTGAAATTCCTTCACTGCCTGGCCCATTCCGCGCGCTAGCTCTGGTAATTTCTTTGCGCCGAATAAAACGAGAATGATCAGCAAGATGATGATCAAATCGGGCCCTGCCAAATTCATAAAGCTGGCAATGAGGCTCATAGGTCACATTGAACATGAGACCGTTTCCCCAACTTGCAAGGCAAATTCTCTGGAGTAAGAGTCGGCTCAAGGGTTGACAGGCTGGCTCCAGTATGGGAAAAAGGCAGTCCTGCGATATGCGTCCAATCTGGAAAGGCAGCATCAGCTTTGGCCTGGTGTATATTCCGGTGGCTGTTTACCCAGCCACGCGTGAAGAAAAGCTCAGTTTTCGACAACTCCGTTCGAGCGATCTTAGCCCGATCAAATACAAGAAGGTTGCTGAGGCGGACTCAAAAGAGGTCGGAGCCGATCAAATCGTAAAGGGCTTCGAGTACGAGCGGGGCCGCTATGTGGTCTTGAAGGACGAAGACTTCGAGAAGGTCCGAATTGAATCTACCCATTCCATCGATATCACCGATTTTGTCGAATTGGAGCAGGTCGATCCCAAGTTTTTCTACAAGCCATATTTTTTGGAGCCGCAGAAGGGCGGGGAAAAGGCGTACGCAGTGTTACACAAGGCCCTCAGCGGGACGGGCAAGATCGGCGTTGCCAAAGTCGTTATCAGTAACCGTGAGCATCTGGCAGCGGTAAAACCGGATGGACTGTTCCTCATCCTGGAGCTGATGCACTTCGCGCATGAAATCCTTAGCGCGGAGATTTTGAAGAATGGATCCGCCACCGCTGTTACCGATAAAGAATTGAAAATGGCGCAAGCGCTCATCGAGAGCATGTCCGTTTCTTGGGAACCGGACAAGTATCAGGACGAATACCGAACGGCGCTGCTCGAGATCATCGAACAGAAAGCAAAGAACAAACAAATCGCAGGCAAACCTACGCCCGCACCTTCTCCGACCAATGTCGTCGATCTGGTGAAAGTGCTACAGGAAAGCCTCAGCCGCACACAATCGCTCAAACAAAAGCGCAGTTCTGCCCGATCTGGTGCTCGTTCTACAACCGCGCTAGTAAAGCAAAAGAGACGCGTGGGCGCGTTAGGCTAGTTGCCGTCTGAGACTGGACCGATCAGCGGCCACGCGAGTGCTCGAAAGCTGACGCCCTCCCGGCTTCTTGATTGATTTCTCTGAACGGTCGGTGGTTGCAAATCAGAGCATTGCCGCTAAATTCAGCCTTTCTTATGGCCAAGACTGCCTGGATTAATCGCAACGAACGCAAACGCGCAACGGTGAAAAAGTACGCTGCGCTGCGCGCCGAGTTAAAGGCGAAGAAGGATTATGCCGGACTCGCGCTGCTGCCGCGCGATGCGAGCCCAACCCGTGTCGTGAACCGCTGTGAAGTGACCGGCCGCCGGCGCGCATTTATTCGCCGTTTTAAGGTTTCGCGTCTTACGTTTCGCGAACTGGCTTCCCAGGGGCTAATCCCTGGCGTAACCAAGTCGAGCTGGTAAATTGCTGCTCGGCCGGGTTTCGGATGCAAGGGTCGCATCCGCGCAATGAAGTTTTCATTTTTCTTTTTCTCTGCGATGCCGATTGCTGACGCAATCAGCGAACATTGGGATTCGCCGCCACTGTTTATCGCGAAGTTGGCGACGATTGGCGCGCTTGTCGCATTAAACGGCTTTTTCGTCGCCGCCGAATTCGCTTTGGTGAAAGTCCGGCGCAGCCAAGTAGACACTCTTGCGACCGAAGGCAATAGGCGGGCTGCTGCTGGAAAACACGTTATTGAGAATCTCAACGCCTATCTTTCGGCCTGCCAGCTTGGCATCACACTGGCCAGCCTCGGTTTGGGGTGGCTCGGAGAACCGTTTCTGGCGCGGATGCTTCAGCCTATTTTTTCCCGCGTGGGGATTGAGTCTGTGGCTGTCACGACATCCATTTCATTCGCGCTGGCGTTCTCTGTCATTACTGCCCTTCACATCGTGCTCGGAGAACAGGCACCCAAGATTCTCGCTATTCAAAAATCGCTTGGCGCCGCCCTTTTCGTCAGTCCGCCGTTGCGACTTTTTTATGCAGTCTTTAAGCCGTTCATCTGGTTCCTGAATGAGTCGTCTAACTGGATTCTCGCCCACATTTTCCGCATACCGCCGGCAGGCAAAGGAGAACTGGCCCACACCGAAGAAGAATTGCGTTTGATCCTGAGTGAAAGTGCGAAGGCCGAGGAAGTGAGCCCCTTGGGAAAAGAACTTCTAATTAACGCGCTCGATCTACGCGAGCGCGTTGTCCGTGACATCATGACGCCGCGCGGCGAAGTCGTTTATCTTGATCTTGAAGACGACTTCGAGGCGAACGTGAAAAAAGCAATCGAATCGCGGCACACGCGTTTTCCGCTGTGCCGGGGACATCTCGATAACACTGTCGGTCTCATTCACGTTAAGGAGCTGGTGCCCATGATGCGCCATCCGCATCCCGATCTGATGCGGATCAAGCGTGAGTTAATTCCGGTACCGGAGATGATGCCGCTGGAAAAACTGCTCAATCTATTTTTGACTCGACACGTTCACCTGGCCGTGGTGGTCGATGAATTCGGCGGGACGGTCGGCATGGTAACACTGGAAAATATTCTCGAAGAATTGGTGGGAGATATCCAAGACGAGTTTGATACGGACAAGGAAGAATTTCGCAAGATCAACGAAAATGAATTCACGGTGGACGGAGGCCTTGGACTTTACGAGCTGCGCGACGCCGCCGGTTTGGAATTAGAAAATGCGGACGTGAGCACAATCGGCGGATACGTCACGCATCTGCTCGGTCATCTGCCAAAGACGGGCGAACAAGTTAAGATCGACAATTATCTGGTTACCGTTTCACAAGCTGGCGGTCGCCGCGTCAATCAACTTCACTTCAAGAAATTGGGCGACGCTGTGGTGCCAGCGCCCGTTTCTAAGAATACGTAACCCGGGCATCTTGCCTGTATTGTCGAGCGGGTATCCTGCCCGCACATAACTCCAGGCTGGAAGCCTGTTCGACGAGTCAGGCAAGATGCCTGAGTTACGAACCCACAAAATGGAATTAATCGTACAGACCGAAATCGTGTGTCCGCACTGCGGCGAATTTTTTCCCATCCAGGTCGACACTTGTCAAGCCACGCAATCACTCATCGAAGATTGTGCTATCTGTTGCTGCCCCATTACGCTAACAATCCGTTGCCGGCCGGGCGTGATTGTCGATCTTAGCGTTTTATAGCAGCCCGAAAGCATTCGGGGTTGCACCAACGGGACGCGCAATTCTCACGCTGGCCGCCGGAATTCAGAGTCGCGCCACTGCATGGAAGTACTTGGAACCCGCATGCACGAATGGTGCAAACTGTTCGTGACCCAAACTTTCAGGGCGCCGTCGAGCAAAGCCCGCTATGCGACCGCGGATTCCAGCCTTGCGAGCAAAGCCGGCCGCCGCCGCAATTGCGCGGTGAGCGCTTCGATCGCGCGCAGCGTGGACGAGCTGATGTGATGCTCCATCCCCTCCACATCGTGATAAATTACGCGATCGTCCAAGCCAAGAAGTTTCAGAAAATCGGTCAGGAGCTGATGCCGGTGTGCAATCTTGCACGCGAGGGTCTTGCCGGCTGTGGTTAGAATAAGACCCCGATACTTTTCGTATTTCAGCAAACCGTCAGCGTCGAGGCGTTGCACCATGTTGGTCACGCTCGCCTGCGAAATTTTTAACGCCGCCGCGATATCGACTACGCGTGCATAACCTTTGGAGTTAATAAGTTCGAGGATGCGCTCCAGGTAATCTTCTACGGCAGCCGAGCTTCCGAGCGCCGATCGCGAATTCTTTCGTGCCATCGCGCGCAACGATAGGAAGGAAAAGAAATTAAGTCAATCAATAAATTATTTGACGATATAAATAAATTAGAACAACCTAATTTTCAGTGAATGAAAGCGGGCTCTGGCGATTCTCGATTTTGTTGGGAATAATAACGCCAGTTGCGCTCGCCGATGCTGCAGATGCGCTAGAAAACAAAAATCGTTACAACCTTTTCAATCCGACACCGGAGAATTTGTTGCGCGAGTTAGCCACCGACCGGCCTGACAAAACCGAAGGACCGACAACAGTGGATGCGGGTCATTGTCAATTCGAAATGGACTTCGCCACTTTCACGTACGACCGAACAAGTGGCGTTCGAACGAAGAATTGGAATATCGCACCGTTCAACATTCGCGTCGGTTTGCTTAACAATGTCGAGCTAAGCTTGATCTTTCAAAGCTATCTGCGCGAAACAATCGACGATCGTCCGGCACGGACGATGTCGACCTTGTCCGGTATCGGCGATTTCACTACGCGTCTGAAAATTAATCTCTGGGGAGACGATGGCGGCCAAAGCGCGTTCGCGCTTTTTCCGTTCGTGAAGTTTCCCATAAGCACGGGTGGTCTCGGCAACGCTTCCGTTGAAGGCGGTGCGATCTTTCCGTTCAGCATAAAGTTGCCCGCCAAGGTCGACATGGGAATGGAAACAGGCATCAGTTTTTTGCGGAATGAGTCCGGCGGAAATTATCATGAAGAGTTCGTGAACTCGGTAACGTTCGCCCGCGAGATCATCGGTAAACTCAGCGGATATTGCGAATTTTTCAGCAGCGTTAGCACGGAACATGACTCAGATTGGATCGGCACTGTCGATCTTGGCGTTACTTACGCGCTGACCGAAAATCTCCAGCTCGATTGCGGCTGCAATATCGGCGTCACGTCCGCGGCCGACGACATCAATGCGTTCAGCGGAATCAGCATCCGTTTTTGAAATGATGAACCGACGGAACCAGACGATCGCAGCGGACGTTGAGCGCGGATGGCGCAGAAGAACGCCGCATGTTTCGCTGCCGGAGGTCCACCGCAGCATCGTGGTCCCGACGACAGCGTCGTTTTGGCGGAAGCTGATAGCTTTCTCCGGCCCCGGTTTTCTCGTGGCGGTCGGCTACATGGACCCGGGCAACTGGGCGACGGATCTCTCCGGCGGCGCGAAGTTCGGTTACGCGCTGCTCACGGTCGTCATGATCTCCAATTTCATGGCGATCTTGCTTCAGCATTTGTGCATCAAGCTTGGCGTCGCCACTGGCCGCGACCTCGCCCAAGCGTGTCGCGATCACTATTCGACGCTGACCGTGTGGTCGCTCTGGATTCTCTGCGAAATCGCTATCGCCGCATGCGACCTGGCGGAAGTCGTCGGCTCCGCCATCGGTTTGCAACTTCTTTTTGGCCTTCCGCTGGTGTGGGGGTGCATCATTACCGCGCTGGACGTGCTCGCGGTACTTTATCTCCAAACCAAAGGCTTCCGCTATATCGAGGCTCTTGTGATCACGTTGATCGTGACTATCGGCAGCTGCTTCGCCGCCGAGCTGATCTTCTCCAAGCCGAACCTTACGGGCGTCATGCTTGGATTCGTCCCCGGCCCGCGCATCGTCGTGAATCAAGAAATGCTCTACGTCAGCATTGGCATTCTTGGCGCGACGGTGATGCCGCACAATCTCTACCTGCATTCGTCCATTGTGCAGACGCGCAAATTCGAGCAGACGCCCGAAGGCAAACGCGAGGCGATCAAATTCGCTACCATCGATTCGACTGTTGCCCTCATGTTCGCGCTCTTTATTAACGGCGCGATTCTCGTTCTCGCCGCATCCGCGTTTCATTGGTCCGGTCATCAGGAGGTAGCCGAAATTCAGGAGGCTTACAAATTGCTCAGTCCGCTCCTCGGTGTCGGTGTGGCGAGCATCCTGTTCGCGGTGGCGCTGCTCGCGTCAGGACAAAACTCGACCTTAACGGGTACGCTCGCTGGCCAGATCGTGATGGAAGGGTTCCTCAACTTCCGGATCACGCCGTGGCTCCGCCGATTGATTACGCGGCTCATCGCCATCGTTCCCGCAGTGCTCGTTATCGGTATTTTTGGAGAAAGCAAAACGACACAGTTACTCGTAGCCAGTCAGGTGGTCCTGAGTATGCAGCTGGGCTTCGCTGTCTGGCCGCTGATGCGGTTCACCGGCGAAAAGGCGAAGATGGGCGAATTTGCTAACAGGTTTTGGCTGAAAATTCTCGGCTGGACGGCAGCAGGCATTATCATCGTCCTTAACGTGAAGCTGCTCTTCGACACCTTTATGCCGGATGCGATCCTCAAAATATTTTACGGATCCCTCGGTCTGCCGATTCCAACACAGTGAGGCGCGCCATGTATCAACACATTCTCATCCCACTCGAAAACAGTACCGCGGATGAGACTATTCTGGCTCACATTAGACCGCTCGCGCGCATGACCGGAGCGCGGCTGCTTCTTGTGCATGTCTCCGATGGCTGGGTGGCGCGTAACTTTAATCAGCTCCAGCTCGCGGAGAGCGAGGAAATGGAACAGGACCGTCTTTATTTGGAAAAACGCAGCCGCGAACTGACCGCAGAAGGATTTTCCTGCGAAGCCGTGCTCGCGCTCGGCGAACCTTCAGACGAGATCATTAAGCTTGCGGGGGAGAAAGATGTCGATCTTGTCGCGATGACTACCCACGGCCATCGGTTTGTCAGTGACCTGCTCTACGGCAGCACAGCCGACAAAGTCCGGCATCAAGTCAACGTGCCGGTGCTTCTACTAAAAGTGCAAAATTAGCGGTGATTGGGCTGGTGGAGTAGTGGAGTAATGGAGTGTTTTGTTGAGAACGGACGGAGACATCACATGCCCCATTTAGCCAGCGCTCCAATACTCCTTTGCTCTATTGCCTTATCGTGAAAGTTCTCTTTCTCACGAACGAATATCCCCCGCACATTTATGGCGGCGCCGGTGTTCATGTCGACCATCTTTCGCGCGAGCTGGCGAAATCGATGCCAGTGGAAGTCCGTTGTTTCGGCGACCAGAATTTCAAGAAAGGAAATCTAAGAGTCAGAGGTTTCCAACTCGACACGAGCGATTTCACTTGCCCGAAACCATTGCGATCCGTTTTCGGCGCGGTGCGGCGTTGCACCGATTTCAACACGACAAACATCGATGCCAACCTCGTGCATTGTCACACGTGGTACAGCCATTTCGGCGGAATTCTCGCGAAACTGAACTATGGGATTCCGCTCGTGATTACGGTCCACTCGCTCGAACCATTGCGACCATGGAAAAGGGAGCAACTCGGCGGCGGCTACGATTTCAGTCTGTGGATTGAAAAAACCGCTCTGGCAATAGCGGATGCAGTGATCGCTGTCTCAAACGAAACCAAACGGGATATCGAGCGATTGTTCGGGGTCGATCCAACACAAATGCACGTGATTCACAACGGCATCGATCTCGAAGATTACCGAAAAGTCGATTCAACCGAGGCACTGACTCGTTACGGTATTGATATTAATGAGCCTTATCTTCTTTTCGTCGGCCGCATCACGCGACAAAAAGGAATCATTCACTTGATCCGCGCGATTCAATTCATGGATCGACGATTTCAAATCGTGCTATGTGCCGCCGCTCCCGACACTCCTGAAATTGCAGAGGAAATGAAAAATGCAGTGGAGCGTCTGAAAACTCAGCGCTCCGACATTATCTGGATCGACGAGATGGTGGATCGAAAAACGGCAAACGAACTTTACTCGCACGCCGCTGTGTTTTGTTGTCCGTCGATCTACGAACCGTTCGGCATCATCAATCTCGAAGCGATGGCGTGCGAAACCGCGGTGGTGGCGAGCGCGGTCGGCGGGATCAAGGAAGTGGTTGTCGATGGCGAGACCGGATTTCTTGTTCCGCTCGAGCAAATGAAAGAGAGCCCGTTCGAGCCGCTGAATCCGGAAAAATTTGCGCGCGACCTCGCTGCGCGGATCAATCAATTAATGGCCGATCCAACGTTGCGCGAAAAATTCGGAAAGGCCGCACGCAAACGCGCCCAGGAGAAATTCAGCTGGTCCGCAATCGCGCAGAGGACGAAAGCGCTTTACGAGTCGCTTACGCGGTCCGTTTCGCTGAAGAGTTGAAGCGTTACAGCGTTGAATCGACATTAACGCGCTGAAGTTGTGAATGAATGTACCACTTCAACGCTTAGATTTTTTAGCACGTTAACAGTGTCGTTCTATGTTTGTCGATCGTATCAAGGTTTTTGCTCAGGCTGGAAATGGCGGACGAGGGTGCGTCAGTTTCCGCCGGGAGAAATTCGTACCGAAAGGTGGGCCCGATGGCGGCGATGGCGGTCGTGGTGGCGACGTCATTCTCCGTGCCGATCAACATGTCGATAATCTCTCCAACCTTTTCTACGAACCGATCATCAAAGCGAAGAACGGCGGACATGGACAGGGGAAGAAGATGCACGGCCGCTCCGCACCGCCGAAGATCGTGAAGGTGCCGGCGGGGACAATCGTTTGGAAGGATGGAGATCGAACATTAAACAGCCAACAGCCAACATCCAGTGAAACGGCGGATAAATCCGCACGCGAACCAGTTGTCGATCTTACACATAACGGCCAGGAATTTATTCTGTGCTGTGGTGGCGCCGGCGGAAAGGGCAACGTACATTTCAAAAGCTCGCGCAATCGCGCCCCGCGCCAATACACTGAAGGCGAAGAAGGTGAACGGGGGAATTTTCTATGTGAGCTGCGAACGATCGCGGACGCGGGCCTGATTGGATATCCAAATGCGGGCAAATCTACGCTTCTGCGCAGGGTTTCTGCCGCGCGCCCTAAAGTCGCGGCATATCCTTTCACGACCCTGCATCCGATCGTTGGGGTAGTGGAATTTCCAGGTTACCAGCGCGCCACAATAGCAGACATTCCGGGTTTGATCGAAGGCGCCCATCGTAATCTCGGACTCGGTCGCGATTTCCTGCGCCACATTACGCGTTGCCGCATCTTGCTTTTCGTTGTCGATCTTGCCGGCAGCGAAGGACGGAATCCGGTCGAAGACTTGCGAAACCTTCGGCGCGAAATCGGTCTGTACGATCCGATATTGTCGAAGCGCCCATGGTACATCATAGCGAACAAAATGGATTTGCCTGCAGCGCCAGAGAATCTCGAAGCAGTGCAAAATCGATTTCGACCGATCGAAGTCGTCGCGGTTTCGGCACAGACGGGCGAAGGCATTGAAGCGTTGAGAGAGAAGCTGGTGACATGGTTAGGCGGTGCGTCGCAACGGCAACTGGCCAGAAGCGCTACAGCCGGTTCCGCAGATTAAATGTGGACAACTGGAACGACGCCAGCGACACTTGACGCTCGTTATGGGTAGGCGGGTTATAGCGAGTTATTGCTCGAGCTTTCTCAAGCCCGAGATGTTGCATATTTACCGGCAGGTAAAAGCACTGCGCGAGGTCCGAACCTTCGTTGTAACTAAGGAAGTGCAAAATGCGGACCGGTTCCCGTTCCGCGATATTGAAGTTATTCCAAGACGGCGAATGAATCTTTTGCGCCACGGGTGGCTCAAATTTGTGGAACGGCGCCCGCCGATCGTTTATAGGGGCGAATATCAGACGCTCGACACCCTATTGAAGAAGCATGGTGCCGATCTCATGCACATCTATTTTGGCCATACCGGCGTGCACCTTCTTCCATTCATCGAGCAATGGGATAAACCGTGCGTAGTTTCTTTCCATGGAGCCGATGTAGCGCTTAAGCAGGACGTCAAAGATTATCCGGAGAAGTTGCGACGTCTCTTCGGCGCTGTGCCATTAGTGTTGGCGCGTTCGCAGTCACTTGCCAACCGGCTAATCGACTTGGGCTGCCCGGCCGAGAAGCTGCGCATTAATCGTACGGGCGTTCCGTTGAGTGAGTTTCCATTCGTGTATCGGCAACCACCAAAGAATGGCAGGTGGAGAGTTATCCAGGCATGCCGCTTAATCCCGAAAAAAGGTGTGGCGACGAGTCTGCGCGCGTTTGCGATTTTCAAGAAGGACAATCCGGAGGCGGAGTTTTTCATTGCAGGCAAAGGGCCATTGCAGCCGGAATTGGAAATGCTCGCCGCCGGCCTTGGGATTTACAAAGACGTGCACTTTGTCGGTTTTCTGTCGCAACCGAAACTACTGGACCTTTATGCAAGCTCGCACCTGTTTTTGCATCCGAGCGAAACGTCTCCAAATCACGACCAGGAAGGTGTGCCAAACTCGGTTTTGGAAGCGATGGCGACCGGATTGCCTGTGGCAGCGACGCGGCATGGCGGAATCCCGGAAGCGGTCGATCATGGCCGAACTGGGTGGCTGGTACCCGAGGAGGATCACGTCGCCTTGGCGAACGCGATGCAAGAAATCGCACATTCGCCTGGCCTCCTCACCGAGATGGGATTGCGCGCGCGCGAAGCCGTGATCCAACGATTTGAACAGGAAGCACAAATTGATCAGCTGGAATGGTTCTATGAAGAAGCGATCGTCCTGAATGGTGCCGCGGAGCCGGCGGAATCGAAGGCGATAGCTTCACTCGCCCCGCAATTTGCCGAGCAGGTGCCGGCAAAATAGCGGGGTTCGAGAATTTTGTTTGTCATCCGGGGCAAAACACGCTTTGGTATGCGCGACGCAAGCGTCCCCTTGTGTTGAGTGCTCTGGCCTACGCCGCCGCACCGACTGAAAAGATTGGGCCGCGCCATTTCTACGAACTGAATGCAGCACTGTTTTTTTTCACGTTTTTCGTTATCGATTCTCGCGCTTTGTAGCGGGTGCATTTTCGCAACGTCCACATTTGCAGCCGAGGCCGAGCCCGCCGTGCCGTTAAAGCCAGCAGAGCTCGTTCACATCGGCAAATTCGCGATTACGAACTCAATGCTGCTAACGTGGGTTGTCGCGGCCGGGATCATTGTTTTCGCGCAACTCGCGACGCAAGAGATCAAGCCGGTCCCAAGCGGTGCGCAAAACTTTTGGGAATGGCTCGTTGAGAGTCTTTACAATTTTCTGGAAAGCATCATCGGTCGCGATCTCGTGCGAAAGACATTTTGGTTTTTCGCGACCATTTTCATTTTCATCTTATTCGTAAACTGGTTCGGCTTGATCCCCGGCGTAGGCACGATTGGCTGGGGACATCATGATCCAGCGACTGGCGTTTTCCGTGTCGATCGACCGCTTTTGCGCGGCGGGAATGCCGATCTCAACATGACCACGGCGATGGCCGCGATCTTTTTTTTGCTTTGGATCATTTGGGCGATCCAGGCCAACGGCGTCGGGGGATTCTTGCTTCACATTTTCGGCCCAAAAGGTGAAACGTCCGGTTTTTTGAAACTAATCATGGTCGTTATCTTTTTCATGGTCGGATGGCTCGAAGTCGTCTCGATTCTGTTCCGGCCGATCTCGCTGAGCTTTCGGCTTTTCGGCAACGTCTATGCCGGTGAAAGCATTTTGGAAGCGATGTCGAACATGGTTCCGATGCTTTCCTGGCTAATTCCGATTCCGTTTTACTTTATGGAGCTACTAGTGGGATTCGTGCAGGCGCTCGTTTTTATGTTATTGACTGCTGTTTTTACACTCTTGATTGCGCAACATCAACCAGGTCACGAACCACAACATTAACAATTTCGGCGACCCGTCGCGCTAAAACAGCGAAGATCGCCAATGAGAAAACCAAACGAGAAACTATGATATTACCATTACTGGCAGAAATGACCGGAAGCATTCACGTGGGACTTGCAGCCATGGGCGCGGGGATCGGAGTCGGCCTTACCGGCCTGGGGGCGGCCGCGGCGGTCGGACGCAATCCCGGCGCGGCAACCCCAATCCTGGTGCAGGCGATTCTGGCGATCGCTTTTACTGAAGCGATCGTGTTCTATGCGCTGTACCTTCTTGCTCACTAAATCTTTCCCGCGCGGGGCAATTGCCGCCGCGCCCAAAGGTTTGCATTATGAACCTGATGATTGCAGCTACGAGCGGGGGTTTTACTGACACGTTGCGCGATACGGCCGAGACCTTTGGCTGGAATCCGTGGCTGTTCTTATCGCAAGTGATCAGCTTCGTAATTGTCGCGTTGCTGCTGCGTCGCTTTGCCTACAAACCGATTTTGGCCGTGCTCGAAGAACGCCGGCGACGAATCGAGGAAGGCCAGCTTAACGCGGAGAAAATTAAGAAACAACTGGCCGAGGCCGAGCAGCGTTATGCGGAAGTTCTAGCCAAGGCAAACGCCGACGCACAACGGATGATCGACGAAGCTCGCGAAAGCAGCGCGCACCTCGCCGAGCGCAAGCAGCAGGAAGCGATTGCGGCGGCGGAACAAATCCTTGTGAAAGCGCGCGAAGCTAGTGCGATTGAACATGAGGGCACGATGGAATCTCTAAAGCGCGAGCTCGGACGTCTGGTGGTCGATACAACCGCCAAGGTCACGGGCAAAGTGCTCACCTCCGAGGACCAACAGCGGTTGCAGGAAGAAACAGCCCGCCAACTCGCCTGATGAAGATCAATAAGGAAGTCCGCCAACTTTCGCGTCAAATGCTTCAAGCAAGTTTCACTGACGGCCAGCTCGATTCCGGACGAATCTCATCGCTGGTGGACTCGCTCATAGCGAGAAAGCCACGCAATTACATCGGCGTTCTGAAAAATTACAGGCGTTTGCTACGCATCGAAGTGGAAAAACGGCGCGCTCGAATCGAGACCGCGAGCGAGGTGGATCGCGAAACTACTTCGAGACTCGTGGCGAATCTAAAGAAAAAATACGGCAGCGATCTGACGACCGAATTCGTCGTCAATCCTCAGCTTCTTGGCGGGATGCGCATTCGCGTCGGCAGCGACGTTTGGGATGGAAGTGTCCGCAATCGGCTCGAACGCCTTCAGCAGCAACTTTAAATCCAAAACAAATCATGAGCAGCATACTCGAAGAAATTGAAACCAAAATTGAAGGGCTAAAAACCTCGACGACGAAAAGTAATGTGGGCGTCGTTCGCGAGACTGGCGACGGCGTGGCACGTATCGAAGGCCTTAGCGACGTCATGCTCAATGAGATGATCGAGTTTCCGAATGGGGTCTTCGGCCTGGCATTGAACCTCGAAGAAACTGAAGTCGGCGCCATTTTGCTGGGCGAAACAACAAAAGTCTCCGAAGGTGACGAAGTAAGAACCACAGGAAAACTGTTACAGGTTCCCGTCGGCAAAGCGTTGCTTGGACGCGTCGTTAATACCATAGGCCAACCACTGGATGGAAAAGGCGACATCAAGACAGACTCGTTTTATCCACTTGAAAAGATCGCGCCGGGCGTGATCAAACGCCGCAGTGTCAGCCAACCTGTTCAAACCGGTATCATGGCGATTGACGCCATGATTCCAATCGGCCGCGGACAGCGCGAGTTGATTATCGGTGACCGCGCAACTGGGAAAACCACTATTGCAATCGATACAATCGTCAGTCAGGCGCGGCTCAATAAAGCCGGTGAAAAGGGAGAGGTGAAAGATTATCGGCCGCTTTACTGTATTTACGTCGCGGTTGGCCAGAAGAATTCCAACGTCGCGCGAGCACTCGCCGTTCTCGAAAAAGAAGGCGCCCTGCCGTACACGACAATCATCTCCGCGCCTGCGTCCGACACGGCCACCAATCAATATCTCGCGCCATTCGCGGGTGCCGCCATGGGGGAGTGGTTCATGGATAATGGCATGGACGCCCTCATTATTTACGATGATTTGTCGAAACACGCCGTCGCGTATCGCCAGGTTTCCCTCGTCTTGAGGCGACCTTCTGGACGCGAAGCCTACCCCGGCGATGTATTTTATTTGCATTCGCGATTGCTTGAGCGAAGCGCCCGCGTCGCGGAAAAGTTTGGCGGCGGTTCGGTCACGGCGCTTCCAATTATTGAAACACAAGCAGGCGACGTTTCCGCTTACATTCCAACCAACGTGATTTCGATCACGGACGGACAGATTTATCTCGAGACCGATCTTTTTTATCAAGGCATTCGGCCGGCCATTTCAGTGGGTCTTTCGGTCAGCCGGGTCGGTTCCGCCGCGCAGATCAAGGCCATTAAGCAGGTCGCGGGCAAAGTGAAACTCGATCTCGCTCAGTTTCGCGAGCTGGCCGCCTTTGCGCAGTTTGGTTCCGATCTCGACGCGGCAACAAAAGCACGACTCGATCGGGGACAACGCATTGTCGAGCTTTTTAAGCAAAAACAGTACAACCCAATCCCGGTCGAAGAACAGGTCGCGGTGATGTGGGCGATGCAAAATGGGTATGTCGATCCCGTGCCTGTCGAGCGGGTAAAGGAATTTCAAATCAAGCTCCAGGATTATTTGCAGACGCGGAAAGAAAGTTTGCTGGCGGCTATTCGTGACAAGAAACAACTGGATGAGAATATCGAGTCGCAGCTACGGGCCGCGCTCGACGAATTCAAAGCGACCTGGCGATAAATGGCAAATACCCAGGACATACGGCGTCGGATCAAATCGATTCGCAACACCGCGCAAATTACAAAGGCAATGCAGATGGTGGCTGCGTCCAAGATGCGCAAAGCCCAGCAGCACGCGCTCGCCGGTCGGCCGTATGCCGCGCTAATGAACAAGGTTCTGGTCTCACTGCAAAGACGCACCGATCCAAGACTGCATCCGCTTCTTGAAATCAGGCCGCTCAAAAAGGAGCTCGTGTTGATCATCAGCACCGATAAGGGGCTGGCCGGTGCGCTAAACACGAACCTGTTTCGCGAGGCTGCGCATTTTGATTCTGCCAAGACTGCCTTTGTGGTCACCGGCAAAAAAGCGAGGCAGTTTATCGCACGCACCAAACGCGAGTTGCTGGCCGATTTCGAATTGAAAGATGCGCCGAGCTTTGTCGAAACCAAAGCGGTCTCGAAATTTTGTACCGAAAAATTTCTGAGTCGCGAAGTGGACAAGGTCTCCGTCCTCTACACCCATTTCATTAACACGATCAATCAACGCGCGGTCGTGCAGACGTTGCTGCCAATCGGTGGCTTCGATTTGCCCAAGGGTGAACCCAGCGCAGGCGCGAAGGAACATGTCGATCCCATGATTGGCTATGTCTTCGAGCCGAATGCCGAGACAGTTCTCGATGTGATGCTGCCCTACTATCTTCAATATCAGGTTTTCCAAATGATCCTCGACGCCCGCGCGTCCGAGCACAGCGCGCGCATGGTGGCGATGAAAAACGCCACGGACAACGCCAAAGAATTTATTAAGGATCTCACTCTCGAGTACAACAAGATGCGTCAGGCTAGCATCACCACTGAGCTACTTGAGATCGCTACCGCGCAAATGGCGCTCGGCTCGTAATCAATTTTATGAATACAGGAAACATTGTTCAAGTCATCGGTCCCGTTGTGGACGTGGAATTTCCGCACGGGAATGGGTTACCAAAAATTTATAACGCGCTCGAAATCGAGTACGAGGTGAATGGCAACCCGACAAAGCTGACCCTCGAAGTCCAGCAGCATCTCGGTGAGAACTGGGTGCGCTCCATCGCTATGTCATCAACGGAGGGTCTCAAGCGCGGGATGAGCGTGGGCGATACTGGCGGACCAATCACGGTGCCAGTGGGTGAATGTGTACTCGGCCGCCTTTTTAATGTGACGGGCGATCCTGTCGATAACCGCGGTCCCGTAAAATTTGAAAAGCGTTATCCGATCCATCGTAAAGCCCCGGATCTCACCGAACAGGACACGAAAGTACAAATTCTGGAAACCGGGATCAAAGTCATCGACCTCATCTGCCCATTTTCGAAAGGGGGCAAAGTAGGCGCGTTTGGCGGCGCCGGTGTTGGTAAAACCGTTATCATCATGGAGCTCATCAACAACATCGCCAAAGGTCACGGCGGTGTTTCCGTGTTCGCCGGCGTCGGTGAACGCAGCCGCGAAGGCAATGATCTTTATACCGAGATGAGTGAGGCTGGTGTGAT
Organism: Verrucomicrobiota bacterium; assembly: GCA_005887855.1. The sequence continues at coordinate 28,226 of VBQB01000255.1, forward strand.
CGATCAAAAAGATTTGTCGAAGTCGAAAGTGGGAATGGTTTTCGGCCAGATGAAGAGCGCAACCAGGACGTGCTTCTGTTCATCGACAATATTTTCCGATTTTCCCAGGCGGGCTCGGAAGTTTCGGCGTTACTCGGTCGCACTCCGTCCGCGGTTGGTTATCAGCCGACGCTCGCTGCCGAAATGGGCGACTTGCAGGAACGAATTACTTCAACAAATAAAGGATCTATTACTTCATTCCAGGCGGTTTACGTTCCAGCCGACGATCTTACCGATCCGGCGCCTGCGAATACGTTCGCGCATCTGGACTCGACGATCGTTCTTGAGCGCTCGATCGCCGAGCTTGGAATTTATCCGGCCGTCGATCCGCTTGCATCGACATCCAAATCGCTCGCGCCCGAAGTTGTCGGCGAAGAACATTACAATGTGGCTCGGGGCGTGCAGCGTGTCTTACAACGTTACAAAGATCTGCAAGACATCATCGCGATTCTTGGAATGGACGAGCTAAGTCCGGAAGACAAATTGACCGTGTATCGTGCGCGAAAAATTCAACGTTTTCTCAGTCAGCCATTTCACGTTGCGGAAGTGTTCACGGGTCACAAAGGCCAATACGTTTCGGCTGAAGAAACGGTTCGCGGCTTCAAAGAAATTCTTGATGGGAAACACGATGATGTGCCCGAGCAAAACTTCTACATGAAGGGCAACATCGATATGATCAAAGAAAGTTGAAACATTGAAACGTGAATCCTTAAATCGTCGGACGTTCCTGATTCTTCCGCTTCAACGCTTTAACGCTTTAACGCTTTAACGAATAACAATGGCCACTCTCAAACTTGAAATCGTTACGCCGGAAACAAAAATCTATTCCGAAGACGTCGACATGGTCACTTTGCCGGGATCGGAGGGCGAGCTCGGCGTTTATCCCAAACATGTCCCATTGCTAACCACATTAAAACCAGGTGAGCTGCGAGTTTTGAAAGGGGGACGCGAGACGGCAATGGCCATCGGCGAAGGCTTTGTGGAGATCAAAGCCGACGCGGTTTCGGTTTTGACCGACATGGCTTTGGAGGCTGAGAAGATCGACATCGCTGCGGCTGAGGCCGCTGTCGAGCGCGCCAGGGCCGCGATGAAGGAAGATCACACTGCTGCAGAGGTTGCAGGGATTCAAGCGTCGTTGCACAAAGCGCTCGCCCAATTGCACGTCAAACGCCGTCGTCATCACGGGTAGCGTGCTTCAAACGTCGCCAAAGTGAACCCGGTCAGTCCGAGCGAAGTCGAGGAATCCCGTGGCGCTACCCCTAACGTTTCATCACGGGATTCTTCGACTCCGCTCCACTCAGAGTGACAAGTAAGCGCGATGAACGTTCCAGAGAGCCTCGGGATCATCGCCGGAAACGGTGTTTACCCCCGATTGCTTGCTGATTCCGCGCGGAACGCCGGCGTTAAAAAAATTGTCGCCGCCGCATTCACAGACGAAACGGATTCGGCACTCAAGCAGCATGTCGATCTAATTGAATGGATGCGCGTTGGACAAATGGGTCGGTTGCTCAAATTTTTTCGCGAACAAAACATTCATCACGCGATCATGGCGGGACAAATTGCGCCGAAGAACCTTTTTGATCTACGGCCAGATTGGAAAGCCCTTCTCTTGCTCGCGCGACTCAAAGAACGCAACGCTGAATCCATTTTCGCGGCGATTGCAGATGAGCTTGCAAAAATAGATGTCGATCTTTTGCCGGCGACGACTTTTCTCGAAGATTTTCTTGCGCCCGCTGGATTGATCGCGGGACCGAAGCTCACACACCGCGAGGAAGAGGATGTCGATCTTGGCTGGAAGATCGCCAAGGAAATTGCGCGCCTCGACATTGGACAGACCGTCATTGTGAAAAACGGAACGGTCGTCGCGGTTGAAGCGCTCGAAGGCACAAACGAAACCATAAAA
>VBQB01000088.1 GCA_005887855.1 Verrucomicrobiota bacterium
GCGGAGTCGTCGATGTCGATCTTACCGGCACGTAGTGCTGCAATCGCGAGAGCGGCGTTTTGTTTTTGGCGCGTCCCGGGCAACGCGATCATAGTCCGGTTGTAAGACTCATTTACGAATTGCAATGGCGCTTCGCATTCGACGGCGCGCGCCCGGATGACTTCCTCCGCTTCCGATCTCTGCGCGGCGCACACGACGGGAATGCTTGGTTTGATGATTCCGGCTTTTTCCGTCGCGATTTCTCGAAGAGTTTGCCCCAACCATTTTTGGTGATCGAGGTCGATCGGTGTAATCACCGAGACATTTGATTGGACAGCGTTTGTGGCATCGAGCCGGCCGCCCATGCCCGTCTCCAAAATGGCGATTTCGATCTCCGCGTTAGAAAAGTGTTTGAGAGCGAGCGCGGTGGCGATTTCGAAAAAAGTCGGGTGAGGATTCCAATCACTGACGAGATCGCGAATTGTCGTCAGGCCATTGGCAACCGCGTCTTTGGAAATCATTTCGCCATTCACACGAATGCGTTCTCGAAAAGTGACGAGGTGAGGGGATGTGAACAGGCCGCTGCGATATCCTTGTGCGCGCAGGATCGAATCGATCATCGCGCAAACGGAGCCTTTGCCATTCGTTCCGGCGACGTGAACAACTTTCCAAGGAGCGGCGGCTTCCAAGCCGCCGTGGGCGATCTGGAGATCGCCCTTCCTTGATAACTCGGCGATGAGCCGCCGAACATTTTCCAGGCCGAGCTTGATCCCGAAGCGCTGGAGGCCATAAAGCCAGGCGAGCGCCTCGCGGTAGTTCACGGTGCGATGGAAAAGTAACTGAGCAATCGGCTGATCTGTTCGCGCATTTTTTTGCGATGCACAATCATGTCGACCAAGCCATGGTCTTGAAGAAACTCGGCGGTCTGAAATTTTTCCGGCAAATCCTGATGAGTGGTTTCTTTGATCACGCGAGGTCCGGCGAAGCCAATCATGCTCTTCGGTTCGGCGAGGATCACATCGCCTAACGAAGCAAAGCTGGCCATGACGCCAGCGGTGGTGGGATTCGTCAGAACGGAAATGTACGGAAGCCGATGTTGGGCATGACGAGCGAGCGCACCGCTCGTTTTGGCCATTTGCATCAAGCTCAACATTCCTTCGTACAGACGAGCGCCACCGGAGGCAGCAACAATGATAACGGCGGATCGCTGAGCGGTACCGTATTCAATTGTGCGCGTAATTCTTTCGCCAACGACCGAACCCATCGTCGCGGCAAGAAAACTGAAATCCATTACAGCGATCGCGATTTTGTGACCGTCGATCATTCCATGTCCGCTGATGACTGCATCTACTAAGCCCGTGTTCTCCTGATATTTTTTCAAGCGATCTTTGTAACTAGCCATCCCTTGAAAACGCAAAGTGTCGATGGACCGCAGGTCGGCATCCATCTCCACGAAACTGTCTGGATCGAGCAGATTGTCGACCCGGTCCTTGGCGGATTGCGCGAAATGATAATCGCAGTGCGGACAGACGCGCTGGTTTTGCATGAGCTCGATTTCGTGCACGACTTCGCCGCATCCTGAACACTTTTGAAAGAGTCCATGCGGAATATCGCGCTTTTTAGGACTCTCTGCTTTTATTGCCGGTTTTTTGAAAATGGCCATGGGAATTAGGCCCGCGCGACGGTGGCCGCGTGAACGGAGATGACGCCGGCGTCTTTTAAAACGCGTGCGCACTCGCTCAGCGTCGAGCCGGTTGTCAGGACATCGTCGATCAAGAGCACGCGCAAATCTCGCACGTTCATGTTTTTTCGTAAACGAAACGCGTTATGTAAATTTTCTATTCGCTCCGTGCGGTCCAGCGCGGTTTGTGTGGTCGTGTAGCGAATGCGCTCGAGCAACGGTCGGGATTGGATCGATATCTGCGCGCTTAATAATTCAGCAAGCAAGCTCGCCTGATTAAAACCACGTTCTCGTTTGCGAGTCGGATGCAACGGCACGGGGATAATAACGTCGAATCGGCGTCCGCGAAGCCGAGGATCATCGAGCGCCGCGCACAGCCAGCGCCCCACGAGATGACGCAGATGGATTTGGCGTCCGTACTTAAAGTCGTGAATGATGCGGCGAACGATCCCGCGGCCACGGTAGGCGGCGACGGCAGCGTCAAAGTGAATCGTGCGATGGGCGCAGTTCGCGCAGGTGAACGTGCTGGTGATTGCACCCTCGAATGGTTCTGAGCATTTCGCGCAAAACGGCGGAGCGATGCGTATCGCCTTTGCACCGCATTCTTCGCAAAGATATTCGCCCGGTGCGACCATCCCCGAGCAGATCGTGCAAGCCGGCGGATAGAGAAGCGACGCAATCGCGCCTAATCCTTCAAACTTTGCGAACGCGATCATATTTCAACCAGGTTCGCATTATCATCCACGTCAAGCCGGCAACCCCCAACGGCACAATTCCCACAAGCAGATTCTTGCCCACCCACGGAAGGGCAAGGATCTGTCGATGCGCCACTCGGTTAAACGCGCCGCTCGCAAAAATCCAGCCAGCATGGAGACCGATAGCCAACCAGAGAGAGCGAGTGCACACGCGCGCATCGGCCAGGATCCAGCCAATGAAAAATAATGTGGTGAACATGGCAATTACCAACATGGGATCTCCAAATCGGGCAAATGAATGAGCAACGGAATTCAAACCGGACATCCATGTTACGATCGCTGATGTTTGCTCCAGCGCTTTTAAAAAATGGATGATCGAAAAGATCGCGGAGGTTGCAAAAATCGACATATACTGCCGCCCAGTTCGTAGCAAGACCCCCAAAATCACTCCGCGAAAGAATGTTTCTTCTATCGCCGGAACGGCTATCGAGGCAGCCACGATCTTGCCGAACGCGGTCCAAGCAATGTTGTGACGTACCGCATAGATGCGAAGGGCAATGAGAAAAGCACCGCAGCAGAGCAGGGGAATCGTGGAAAAAAGAATACCCGCGAAGAGATCATGCGCCCAGCGCGGATTCGGCGTCAATCGCAAATCAGCCATGCTTCTCACATGGCTGAGGCGAAGAAACGGCCAAAGCAATATCGCGGCAGCGACGAGGATTGCGCGATGAAAGAAAGTTTCGAAATCGAACTTTGCGAGAAAAAGAAAGAAACCATGGGCCATCAGCCATTGCGCTGTCCAAAAAAGTAACGGCGCAAGCAATGCGCCGATAAAAATGGTGGCAGCAAAATAGGCCGCCAATCTGGCTCCGTCTTTCAAGGCTGCTAGTGTAAGGTTTTCCCGCGATGCCGAATCAACATATATGGACGGAGAAAGAACGACATGGAAAAAAGCGTGAAGTGCGTGCAAGGAAATTCGGGGGCGTGTGGCGCTTTCAGTGCAAAACTGCCGGTGAAACTAAATGGACCTATCACGATCATCCGCCTATTCAGGATCTGCTGAGCTTGAAGGATATTGTTGGCCGAAAATATCGACGGCGACGCGCATCCATCGATGACGTTGCCTCAGTCGAGAAATTAATTCAGGATCGACGCAGTAATGAGTGAATGGAACACGGAAGAACTGATCACGGCCGACAAGCGGTTCGTCTGGCACCCATTCACCAATATGACCGAATGGCGCGCTCCAGAGTATGAGCCTCTGATCCTAGTGGAGGGCCACGGTGCAATGCTGCGCGACAGCCGCGGCCGCGAATACATCGACGGCAATTCATCGATCTGGACGAACATTCACGGCCACAATCATCCGCACATCAACGCAGCCATCCGCCGGCAGCTCGACCGCGTCGCCCACACTTCGTTCCTCGGTTTCACCAACCCGGCAGCGATCGATCTTGCCCGTGCAATTGTCGATCTTTTCCCAACAAACACGCTGAGCAGAGTTTTCTTCTCTGACGACGGTTCAACTGGAATCGAGGTCGCCTTACGGATCGCCGATCAGTATTGGCGTCTGCGAAATTCAAGAAAACACCAGTTCATCGCTTTCAAGAGCGGCTATCATGGCGATACGGCAGGCGCTGCAAGCCTGGGCGCGGCGGCAATGTTCCGAGTCGGACCGTCTCATTGGAACTTTCCGGCAATGCAGGTTCCGAACATAAAGGCGCTCAAGGGCCTTCCGGCGTTTGAGGTGGCGAAGGTTGCCGCTGTGGTGATCGAGCCGCTAGTCCAGGGAGCGGGCGGAATGCGAGTCTGGCCTTCCGGCACCTTGCAGGCTGTCCGCGAGTGGTGTGATCGCACTGATACGCTGTTGATTGCTGACGAAGTTATGACCGGCTTTGGACGAACTGGCCGGATGTTCGCGATCGAGCATGAGTCAGTAATTCCGGACATCATGGTTCTAGGCAAAGGGCTTACAGGCGGATATCTTCCACTCGCTATTACTGTAGTATCGGAAAAATTATTCTCGACTTTCGACGGTTCGATTGCGGATGGCAAAGCTCTCGCCTACGGACATAGCTACACTGGAAACCCACTAGGCTGTGCCGCGGCCAAAGCGACCTTGGAGATCTTTGAAAATGAAGGGGTATTGGAGGCGTTGCAGCCGAAAATCGCACATTTGGAGTCCGCTCTTACCGGGTTGAAGGAGCTTCCTGGCGTGGTCGAAGTGCGGCAATGCGGGTTTATTGCCGGGATAGAGGTGGAAGAATCGCAAGAATCGGCCGTGGGAAACCTGGGCGCTGAAATTTGTATGGCAGCCCGAGAGCACGGACTCCTTACCAGGCCGATTGGCAATGTCATCGTGCTAATGCCGCCACTCTGCAGCACGACCGCCCAAGTAACGCAAGCGGTAGAGGCGCTGCGGGCCTCAATCGGTGAAGTCTTCCACCGCAGATCGATCAAGAATCAAGATGTCGAAGAGGTTGCGTCTTGATCAGCTTCTGGTTGGCAAAGGTCTGTTCGCCAGCCGCGAGCAAGCGCAGCGGGCGGTAATGGCCGGCGAAGTTAAAGTCGGCACTCGAATTGCCGCAAAACCGTCTCAGCTTCTCGAGGCGGACGCCGCAATCGCGGTGAAGCCGACACGGAAATACGTCGGGAGGGGCGCGTTGAAGTTGGAAGGCGCGCTCGATCATTTCAAGATCGAAGTGCACGGGAAAGTTGCGCTGGATATTGGTGCCTCCACGGGGGGGTTTACTGATTGCCTGCTCCAGCAGGGCGCCGCAAAAGTTTACGCGGTGGACGTCGGACATGGCCAATTGGATTGGAAACTTCGCAATGATCTGCGGGTAATTGTCCTGGAGAAATTGAATGCGCGATTTCTCTCACGCAAGCACGTTCCGGAACTCGTCGATCTCTGCGTGATCGATGTCTCCTTCATTTCGTTGACTTTGATCTTGCCCAATGCGTTCGACTTGATAACTCCATGCGGTGTGGTTCTCGCGCTCATCAAGCCTCAATTTGAGTTGC
>VBQB01000089.1 GCA_005887855.1 Verrucomicrobiota bacterium
GATTGACCCGAATCGCCCCAAGCCAGGGAGACGCCGGGTCAAGGAGCGGCGGTTTTCAACCGCCGCCTAAGACGAACAGCGCTTGTTTCCGATTTAACGTTGTAACGCTTTAGCGATTTAGCGTGACGGCAGTCATTCCTTCGGTGGCTCCGGCATTTCGTTCACCCCGACGCGCAAGATGAGGGGCCAGACAACCTTCCGCGTTTGTTCGGCATCGCCCCAAGCGTCGCGCAGGTTGTCATCAATCTCTGTCAGTGGATCGCGTTCGTTAGCCGCAATGAATCGTTGTGTCGCGGACCATGATCGCAAGTAACCAACGAGATGGTCCAAATGCCACTGCGCTATCATTTCGAATGAAGGCGTCTCGATTCCAGCGAATGGGAACTGGAGCTCTTCAAACTTTTCAACGAGCATGCGTTCCGTTGGCCAAAACGCGCCGACCACCTCCTCATAGTATCGATGATTGACCACCTCGTCGATTGCCGGCGTGATGTGAAAAAACTTGTAAGCCGATGCTGCGAGCACGCCGTTGTTCTTCAATACGCGTAGCGCTTCTTTGTAAAAGCGTGGCAAATCAAACCAATGCAGCGCTTGCGCGACCACGATGAGATCAATCGTGCCTGATTCGAGGCCGCTTTCTTCCGCCGGCGCGACGCGGTATTCCACACGCTCGTGTGGCTCCGCGTTTGCGATCTGCTTCTCGCTCGCGTCTGTCGCAATCACTCGCTCGAAGACCGCCGCTAACCCGACCGCCGCCTGCCCATTTCCGGTTGCGCAATCCCACGCCAGAGCGCGACTCGGCGCAATTCTGCCGAGATATTCAAACATCTCGCGCGGATAACGCGGCCGAAACCTCGCGTAATCTGCCGCTTGCTTCGAAAAATGATCCTTGAAACTCATCCCTATTCCGCAATTTTGCTGCGGCCGTCCCTCTGCCGCGCCGCCCCGCGCGGCAACTGGATGCAACGTCACGTTGCCGGCGGTGTCGGCATCGTCCTCAATCCAACGCGAGCGAGATATTCATCCGCCTGGAGAAGGTCGGTGCCGGCGCGCTCGATGATCTTGAGCAGATTGTCCATCGAGGAAACTTCCTCGAGCTGTTCCGTCAGGAACCACTGGAGAAAATTGATTGTGATGTAGTCATTCTTCTTTCGCGCCAATTCCACCAGCCCGTTTATTTGCTGGGTGACATGAATTTCCTGATCGAGCGACAGTTTCACTGCGTCGCGCGCCGTCTTGAATTTCGATTTCGGCGCATTGATCGCAGGGATCGCTACGCGCCCGCCAGCATCTACAATGTATTTGATGAACCGCAGCGCATGCCCTTTTTCTTCCTCCGCCTGCTGGAAAAAATGCTGCGACAACTGCGGCAGCGCCTCCGCCGCAAAATGCGCCGCGATCGCGTAATACTGCAACTCCGCGCTGAACTCGTATCCGATTTGCTCATTAATCGCATCGATGACCTTCTGACTTGTAAGCATAACGACAACCTACGGTAAATCCCGGCGATGCAAATCGATCTGCCTGCCACGCCGTAGCCGGGCGAAGGCGGGTTCGTTGATCGCATCGATAACTTTTTGGCTGGTTAACATACGGAAATCCTACAGCCAATTTATGAGATGCAAATCCCAATCGCCTTAGCGCCCAGCCTTGAACTCGCCTGCCACGCCGTAGCCTTGGCGAAGGCGGGTTAGCATGGCAGAACCTACCGCGGATTACGCAGATTCAAGCCAATGAAATCCCCGGCGACGCAAGACGCGATGGTGACGGACGATTGACGGTGTGTTAAACACTTCGCGTGGCAAAGATTGAGGAGCTGGTCCGACAGATTTCAGACGCGAAACTGCGTGATGAAATCGCGTCCGAGATTAAGGAGCTAAAGAAACAGAAGCGGTTCGGGCTGGTCTTTGAAGAGCATTTGCCGGAGATGCTCAGATTGCCGAAAGCGAAAATTCGTCTCGGGAATTTGGTCGCGAATCGCGATGCCACCGGCAGCGAAGTTTGGCGCGTGATCGGAATTAACGGCAAGAAAGCGAAATGCCGGCAGCCGGTTACACCGGGAAAATATGACCAGGAAATAATCAAAGAGTTTCGATTAGAGGAACTCGTGCTTGTTGTCAGTTTTGGCGAACCAATCTATCCGATTCTAACGCCGATTGATCGCGTCCAGCGTGGTGGGCCGGACAAGCCGTGGCACGTGCTAATTAATGCCGACAACTACCACGCGCTTCAGCTTCTTCTTTATTCGCACGAGCGAAAAGTTGACGTGATCTACATCGACCCTCCGTACAACAACCGTGCGCGGGATTGGAAATACAACAACGACTATGTCGATCCGACGGACGCATGGCGGCATTCAAAATGGCTTTCAATGATGAAGAAGCGGCTCTTGCTTGCGAAACGGCTTCTGAAGCGTGACGGCGTGCTCGCGATTACGATAGATGAAAACGAGGTCTATCACCTCGGAACTCTTCTTGAGCAGCTGTTCCCGTCCCATCTCCACCAGCAAGTGACGATGGTGATCAACCCGAAAGGAACTGGGAAACTTAACTTCGCGCGCGTCGACGAATACGCACTGTTCTGTATTCCGAACACGGGTAAGACGATCATATCGGGAAGCAAGCTGCCTAAGGGCTCCGCTCCCATTGAAGACGATCTCGTCAGTGAAGAGGAATTAGCAGACGCGACCGACGAATCCCAAATCGAACTCGTTGAAGCGGATCAGCGCGAGCTAGAAGTATGGGATAAGCCCTTTCCGCCAGAGGAAACTGACGAGTGGGAGCTGCGCCACGCTCGGCGCCGTGGCAGCGAGTCTAGCTATCGCCATCAACGCAAGAATCAGTTCTACCCCATCTACGTCGACGTTGCAGAGAAGAAGATTGTACGTGTTGGAGAATCGCTTTTGCCACTGGAGGCAAAGCCATCATTTGAAAAGAAAGACGCGCTCACGCCGTTGTGGCCGATCGACGAAGAAGGCAACGACCGTTGCTGGCGATTTATCCCTACAACCATGCAGAAGCTCGTGGACGCTGGCCGCGTGATTTTGGGCAAATACAACGTGAAACGAGGAACCTGGACGGTCAACCTTTGGGAGCGAAAACCTACCGAAAAGAAAGCGAAAACGCTGTGGTGGCAGAAGCCGCACGATGCGGGAACCCATGGCACAACCCTTCTTCATAAAATTCTCGGCGTACGTAATGCATTCCCATTTCCTAAGTCGATCCACGCCGTCCGCGATACTCTCGCGACCGTGGTTGGGAATCGTCGCGACGCTCTAATCCTCGATTTCTTCGCGGGATCTGGAACAACCTATCAAGCGACTGCGATGCTTAATGCAGAGGATAACGGCAAACGCCGCTGTATCCTCGTGAGTTATAACGAAGTCCCCGACAAGGCGGCGAAGACGCTCCAAAAACAAGGATTACATCCGGGCGATCCAGATTTCGAAATGCAAGGAATCTGTGAGGCGGTGACGTGGCCACGGTGCCGGAATGTGACTTCGGGCCGGCGGCCCGACGGCAAAATCATTGAAGGCAAATACGCGAAAGACACTCCGCTCGCCGGGCGGCCTTACGTCCGTGGTCTTGAGGAAAATATCGAATATTTCCGGCTAGACTTTGCCGACCCGTCAGATGTTGAACGCGGCGATGCATTCGAAGGAATTCTGCCGATTTTGTGGCTGATGGCTGGTGCAATCGGTGAGAGGGACTCGCGAAGAGGTACGACGCCTTGGTTTATTCCGAGACAATCGCCATTCGCGGTGCTGATTCAGGAGACGAAGTTTCGCGAATTTCAAAAAGAACTCCGAAACCGGAGGGACCTGACAACAATATTCCTGGTCACCGATTCCGACGACAATTTCGATTCCATGCGTCGAGAATTGGGCCAACGATATCACTGTGTTCAGCTTTACAAGAGCTACCTGGAGAACTTCCGCATTAACACGGTGGATCGACATGCTGCGGGGCATGATGAGGGAATCTGAGTGAAGTTCGAGCTTAAGAGCTTTCAGGAAGAGAAGCGGCGCGAGTTACAAAACAAACTCAGTGCTGCGCGAGACGAATTTTCCAAGAGTGGCGAGCTTCAGGCAATCGTCCTCAGCTCTCCGACTGGTTCCGGCAAAACAATTACGATTGGAGCTTTGCTAGAGTCGCTATTTGAAGGCGATGACGATTATCCGGCGCAGCCTGAAGCGCGCGTGCTTTGGATTTCCGATTCACCGGAATTAAACATCCAAAGCAGAGATAAGCTACTTAAGGCATGCGACACGCCGGATTATGACCACTTAGAAGTGATCAGCAGCGAGACTTTTGATGAGGAATTTCTTCGCGCCGGAGTCGTTTATTTCATCAACACGCAGCTTCTCGGCAAAGATAAATTGCTGACGCAAGAAGGCGGAGATCGTCGCCGATTCACGTTTTGGCAGACCATTGCAAATACGGTCCGCGACTACGGCAACGATTTCCTGCTCGTCATCGACGAAGCGCATCGCGGGATGGGCTTGAGTGCGCGTGAGCGACAAGCGCGGACGACAACGATTCAAAAGTTCATCAAGGGTTCAAGTGAATATGGGCTGCCGCCCGTTCCACTTATCCTTGGTATGAGCGCGACCACTCAACGTTTCGACACTGTATTAGGAGAGACACAACGCACCGTAAGAAAAACGACAATCAGTCCCGAAGAAGTTCGCAGCAGCGGATTATTGAAGGATCAAATGGTAGTGGTCGTGCCCGCAGCCGAGGTGAATACCGATATGACGTTGCTTGAAACAGCCGTCCGGCGTTGGCGCGATTTCGAGAATACGTGGGACGAATACACCCGCAAAGAGGGAGAGCGCCATGTGCGTCCTGTGTTCGTTATCCAAGTTCAAGATGGAATTCCCGAGCGAAACATTTTGAGTAGAACGCCATTGGATGAAGTCGTAGAAGTTCTAAGACGAGAGCTTCGTCAGATCAAGCAGGGCGCGCTTGTTCATTGTTTCGACGCGCCTGGCGACATCTCTTTCGGCGGCGAA